>CAXBRZ010000042.1:0-12703 GCA_963978075.1 uncultured bacterium
ACGTTGATCGCGGAGCGTTCATCCTGTCGCTACGGTCGTGACTACGCAGCGAGTTGGACGCGAACGATCGGCAGATGCTTTCGGTCCGCCAAAAACTCGACATCGATTTCGACAGCAGTGCCGGGACTTCCACGGACCAACGCCCACGGTACTGCACACGGCGATCCGCGTGGCCAGCGAGTTCTTGCCGGCCCACCGTGGTCAGGCTCCAGACTCGCGCGGGACGACCCCGACGGACTTCCACGACCGCTGCAACGCTTTCGCCCGGTCTATCGCCTGACGTACGTCTTCCAGCTGCAGAAGCGACTGCGCCTCGTCGATCAGTGCGCGGCGTGCCGCGACATTGCGGGTGGTTTCGGCATCCAGCAGGGCCGAGATGCCCTCCGTCGCCGCCTTGAAGCGGGCCTGCAGCGCCTCTGCGATGTCCTGGTCGACGGGCGCGTACTGACGCCATTCGCGCCGTGCCTCCACCAACGTCGGGATGACCCGGCGCCAGTTCGGGGAGTCTCCTGTCAGTGTGGTCGTGTACTCCGCAAGGCGGGTCAGGAGGGCCTCGCGGTGGGCACGGTTCTCGGCGCGCTGCGCCGCCTTGGCGGCAAAGTGCACTTTGCACGGCTCGTAGGCCTTGTTGGCGAGCGTCTTGAACCGCTTGTCCTCCTCCGAATCATCCTCGCCGGCGCCGCGGTGCAGCGTCCGCCATTCTTCCTGCAGCTTGCGGATGTGGATCGCCAGTTGCTCCGGCGAAATTTCCGCGCCGACGAGCGATTGCATGCGCTCGATCAGTTCGGCCCGCTTCGGACCCGCCGTGAACGCAAGCCAGTCCTTGAGCTTTTCAAGTGACTCGTCCGCTTGCGCCAGCTGGCGCGCGAACCACGCCGGCAGGATCGCAGGATCAATCTCCTTGCGCCGCGCTTCCAGCGTATCCCGCAGGCGGGCCGCACGCGCACTGCCGCCGCGCTCGAGCGCACCCTGCAACTGTCGCAAGAGGCCCGTGAGCACCCGTACCGCCTCCGCCTCGCTTTGCGCACGCTCGGCGGCCTCGGCCTGCGAGGCGGCCTGCTGTGCTGCGCGGGCAAGTGCGGCGGCTGCGGCGTCGGCGTCAGCCTGGTGTCTGGATGCGATGGCCGCCTCGGCCGCCTCACGGGCAGCGGCTTGCGCCGCTTCCTTGAGCGCGATGGCATCGTGGTGCTGGCGGACGACGGCATGGGCCCGCGCGAGGTCGGCCTCGACACGCTCCCGTATCGTGGTGCTGGCCTGTGCTGCGAGCGTCTGCCAACGGCGCTCCTGCTCGCGCAGGGTGGCCTCGTAAATGGCATCGAAGGGCATCGGCGCGTGCCGTGCGATGCCGGCGGCGACGGCGTCGATTTCCGTCTGCAGGGCCGCCGCCCTGCGCTCGACCTCCAGCCACGCATCGCGCTTCTCGGTCAGGATCCGGTAGACCGCGCTGTCCTTGCCACGCGAGAGACGGATCAGTTCGCGCACCCGCTCAGGATCGGCGACCGCCTCGGCGGCGCGTTGCCGCAACCGTGTCGAGGTCGCCGCGAGCGCCATCTGCGCCAGCGTATCGGCATCGCCGGAGCTGAGTGCTTGCGCAAGGCGGGATTCCTCGGCGGCAATGTCGGCCGACCGGTCCGGACGGGGCTTGACCGGCAGGGACGGTGCCGCGTCGGCCTCGGGGGTGGGCGACGGCGTCTTCTCCTCGCGCCATTTGGAAAAAAGGGACATGAGCACGCCTTGCGGGCAGGGAACCTGACGGGAGTGTAACCCCACTTGCGCCCTCGGATGCCGATGCGCGTCACAACCGGGGTCGCGCTACACTGCCCGCCGCACGAATTGGGGGCAGGGGGTCCGATGCGGTCTACGTGGATGCTGGCGCTGGTTCTGGTTCTTGCATGGGGCAAGGGTGCGGCAGCCGTGCCGCCGCTGCTGGCCGCACACGAGCGACCTGCCGTGGAAAATCCAATGGTCATGGAGCGCCTCGAGCACCTGCTCCCGTCGCTCATGGCGGAAACCGGCCTCGACATGTGGCTCGTGATCAATCGCGAGTACGCCGAGGATCCGGTCTACTTCACCCTGGTGCCTCAGCCGACGTTTGCCGCGCGCCGCACGACCATGCTCGTCTTTTATCGTCGGCCGGACGGATCGGTCGAACGCTTGGCCGTGAACCGCTATCCGCTCGGTGAGCCGTATCAGTCCGCCTGGGCGGGCGGAGACCTCGATGCGCAGTGGGCCGCACTTGCGAAGGTCATCGTCGAGCGCCATCCCGCGCGCATCGGCGTTAACGAGTCCTTGACCTGGCCGGTCGCCGACGGGCTCACGCATTCGTTGCGTCGGCATCTCGAGAGCGTACTGCCCAAGGATTACGCTTCGCGCATTGTCAGCAGCGAGGCGCTCGTCGTGCGCTGGTTCGAGACCCGCTCGGCGGCGGAACTGCAACACTATCCGGATCTCGTTGCGATCACCCGGGCGGTGGTTGCCGAGGCCTTCAGTGACCGCACCATCACGCCGGGTCGCACGACCACCGGCGAGGTGGCCTGGTTCATCCGCGAACGCTTCGAGTCGATGGGACTCAGGCCCTGGTTCATGCCCACCGTCGACCGGCAACGGCAGGGGATCCGCTGCGCCGACGGGGTGCCCCACTGCGGCGACGACGGCGTGATCGAACGCGGCGATGTGCTGCACACCGATGTCGGCTTCTGCTACCTCAAGCTGTGCACCGATGTGCAGGAAATGGGCTACGTGCTGCGGTCGGGCGATGAGGACGTGCCCGCGGGTCTTAAAAGGGCACTCGGCGAGGGCAACCGCTGGCAGGACCTGCTGCTCGGCGAGTTTCGTCTTGGGAGGACCGGCAACGAGATCCTCGCGGCCACGCGCGCGCAGGCGAAGGCGGCCGGCATCGAATCGTGGACCTACAGTCATCCGCTGGGGTACGTCGGGCATGCGCCGGGACCCACCATCGGCATGTGGGACAACCAGGGCCCGACGCCGGGTACCGGCGATTGGCCCCTGCACGCGCCGACCACCTACGCCATCGAGGGCAGCATCCGGGTGGCGTTGCCGGAGTGGGCGGGGGAGCCGGTGCAGATCATGCTCGAGCAGGACGCCGTGTTTGACGGCAAGACCGCGCACTTTCTGGCGGGCCGCCAGACCGAGTGGCATCTAGTGCGCTGAGGGCTGATCGCTCGTCTTTCGGAATCATGGGGGAGGGATGAGAATGGCTTTTTGGCGACGAATTTGACGGCGGCCGCTACTCCATCGAGGAGTTTGTCCGGCGCACCGACACGACAGGCCTTTTGATCCTGAAGGACAACCACATCCTCTTCGAGGGCTACTACCTCGGTGCGGACGAGAAGGATACCTTCCAGTCCTTTTCGGCTGGCAAGTCCTTCGTGTCGACGTTGGTCGGGATCGCGCAGGCGGATGGCCTCATCAAGAGCATCGAGGATCCGGTCATCCGCTATCTGCCCGAGGTGAAGGGATCGGCGTACGAGCATGCGAAGATCCGTGACGTGCTGCAGATGGCGTCCGGCACGAGTTACAGCGAGGAATACACCAACCCGGACTCGGACATCGCGGAACTCACGCGCATCATGGAGGACAGTCAGGGCGGGCTCTACGATTTCGCCCGCTCGTTCAAGTCGCTGCGGCCGCCCGGAACGCAGTTCTATTACGCCAGCGCCGATACCGAGATTCTGGGTGCGCTGGTCAGTCGGGTCAGCGGCCAGTCCCTTTCCGCTTACATGTCGGAGAAGCTCTGGAAGCCGTTGGGTGCCGAGGCACCGGCCCGTTGGGCGATTGACGCGCCTGGCTCCAAGGGTCGGGAACTTGCCGCCGGCGGCCTGCAGATCACCTTGCGCGACTACGGCCGGTTCGGCCTGCTGTTCGCGCACGAGGGGCTGCAGGGCAAGACCCGCATCGTGCCGTCCGCCTGGGTGCGCGAGGCGACCGTGCCGCGGGCGCCTTACCTTGATTACGGCAAGGTCGAGCCCGGCGATCCCAGCGGCTACGGTTACCAGTGGTGGTGCATTCCGGATGCGCACCGCTCCTATACGGCAGAGGGTATCCACGGCCAGTACGTGATGGTCGACCCCGTGGAACACGTGGTGGTTGTGAAATTGTCGGCGTGGGTGGAGGCGTGGGATGACGCCAAGGCGCGCGAAACGGTCGCCTTCTTCGAGGCCGTGACGAAAGCGTTGCACTGAGTCTGCGCGGCGGCCCCGGGCCGCCGCGTCTTTGACGATCAGTTCCAGCCTTCCTTGCCGGGCTCTGCATTCATGAGCTTGCGCAGATGGGCGCGCAGGTACAGGCCCATGACGATGATGAAGGCAATGACGCCGAGGCTCATGAGCCCGATGTCGGTGGTGAACAGCACTTTCAGCGCTTCCATGAAGTAGGCCTCCTGCAGTGGGGGTTGGGTGTCATCAGCCTAGCGGCGAATGACCGGGCGCCCCATCCGTAAGGAACGAATTTGATTACGGCCGGCCCCGCCGGGCCGATTGCGCCTAAAGTCGCAGACGCTGGCCCGATTTCTGTCGTGAATTCATCAAGTTGCGTACCCGAGCGACATGCCGCTTCCCTTGGTCATCCGCGCGAACGGGTGTACAGTCGGGGATCGGGGCAGGACGGTCGGGCTGAAACTGCCCGTCACCGCCGAACACTCATAAAGGGGATGGACATGGACCGGAATCATATCGCACGCGCTGTGGCGCTCGTGCTCGCGGGCGCTTCCAGCGCGGCCGGCGCGGCGGAACCCACCGACAACCTCGGCGAGATCGTCGTCACCGCGCAGCGTCGCTCGGAGAACATCCAGGACGTGCCCATCTCCATCCAGGCGCTGACCGGCCAGAGCCTGCAGGCGCTGAACATCACGACCTTCGATGACTACATCAAGTTCCTGCCCAACGTCACGAGCGCGAGCAGCGGTCCCGGGCAGAGCGAAGTGTTCATGCGCGGACTCTCCGCCGGCTCGCAGGCAAGCCAAGGCAGCGCCGCGACAGGTCTCTGGCCGAACGTGGCCATCTACCTCGACAACCAGTCCGGCCAGATGCCGAACCGCAACCTCGACATCTATGCGGTGGACCTGAACCGCATCGAAGTGCTGGAGGGCCCGCAGGGAACACTCTTCGGTTCCGGTGCCGAGGCGGGCGTGATCCGCTACATCACCAACGAGCCCAAGCTCAACAAGACCGAAGGGTCGTTGAAGGCCGGCTACGGTGTGACCGCGCACGGCGAGCCGAACACGGACGTCCAGGCGGTGCTCAACCTGCCGCTGCTGTCCGACCGCATGGCGGTGCGCGCCGTGGTCTACAACGACCACCGGGGCGGCTACATCGACAACGTGCCGGCGAAGTTCACCCGCAAGAACACCGACATCGGCATCCACTACGCATACTACCCGGCGGACGCCAACGGCAACTGCCCGGACGGCTTGCTCAATACCGGCTACTGCGTGCCGCCAGGCAGCCAGGCGCTCAGCAATGACGCGATCGCCAAGAAGGCCATCAACCCGGTCACCTATTCGGGCACGCGCGTCCAGTTGCTCACCAAAATCAACGATGACTGGGACGTCCTGCTCTCGCAGACCTACCAGACCATGGATTCGGCCGGCGTGTTCTACCAGCAGCCGCTGTCCTCGGACGGCGCGCCGCTCAAGCCGCTGGAAGTCACCCTTTTCAACAATGCCTATGACAAGGACCATTTCTCGAGCACCGCGTGGACGGTGAACGGCAAGTTCGGCGACATCAAGGCGGTCTACACCGGCGGCTACCTGACCCGCCAGGTCAACCAGATGGGCGACTACACGAACTACTCGCGTGGCGTGTACTCGGACTATTACCAGTGCCACGGCGAGGAAACGGTCGGTGAGACGGTGATCCCGGCCAAGTGCTATTCGCCGTCGAGCTACTGGTACACCGACGAGCGCAACGAGCATACCCAGCACGAATTGCGTTTCAGCACGCCGGACGACTGGCGTTTGCGCGGTATCGTCGGCGCGTTCTACGAAGACAACGTGCTCTACGACTGGACCAGCTGGCACTACAAGTCCCTGCCGGCCTGCACCAACGACAACAACGTCGCCTGTCTCTCGACCATCGGCACGATCCCAGGGACCACCGTGCGGCATCCCGGCGTCCAGCCGGATGACACCTCGTTCAACCAGGACGAGCGCCGCGAGACCAAGCAGACGGCGTTCTTCGCCTCCTTCGACTACGACATCATCCCGAAGAAGCTGACCGCGACGGTCGGCACCCGCCACTTCAAGTTCAGCAACAAGTTCGTCGGCAGCGTCGGCGGCAGCTTCGGCTGCTACGAGCAGGGCGCCCAGCCGGGCGGTTGCCCGAACTATCCGGCGTACGCGTACAGCCTCGACGCGCAGAACCTCGTGGATACAGAGTCCGGCTGGAAGAGCCGTGCCAACCTCACCTGGCACGTCACGCCGGATGCCATGGTGTACTACACCTGGTCGCAGGGCTTCCGTCCGGGTGGCTTCAACCAGAACGGTGACTCGCCGCACGCCGTCGGACCGGATGGTCTGCCGCAGTACCTCATCCCGCGTGCGTACAGTTCCGACAAGCTCACCAACAACGAGCTCGGCTGGAAAACGACGTTCTGGAACCATCACCTGCAGTGGAACGGCGCGGTCTACCGCGAAGACTGGAACGACGTGCAGATCGCGTTCTTCAACCCCGGTCTTGTCGGCAACCTCTTCTACAACACCAACGGCCAGAATTTCGTGGTCAAGGGCATCGAGACCTCCATCATCCTGCAGCCGTTCGCAGGATTGGTGCTGCAGGCCGCGGGCTCCTGGAACCAGAGCCGGCAGACCAATTCGCCGGCGCTGGTGAACAACAATCCGGACAGCGCGAACTTCGGTCAGCCCATCACACAGCTGTGCAACACCGATCCATGCACGCCGGTCGACAACCCGTTCGGTCCGGTCGGAGCGCCGAGCGCCAACTCGCCGCCGATGCAGATGAGTTTCCGCGCACGCTATGACTTTGCGGTGGGTGACAGCTATGCCGCCTACGTGCAGTTGGGCGTGCACCACCAGGGACATTCGTACACCCAGGCCGGTGCCAATCCGAACTACGCGATCGGTGGCGCGATCAGTTCCTCGCGTGGCCGCTTCGAGAACCCCTCGTACACGACGATGGAAGCCTCGATCGGTGTCGCGAAGGACAACTGGACGGTGACGCTGAACGCCGAGAACCTCGCGAACTCGACGAAGAGCACTTTCATCAGCACAGGCCAGTTCATCGTCGCGCAGACGCCGCTGCGGCCGCGCGTGATCGGTGTGTCGGTCGGCTACTCGTTCTAGGCTGTTGCGGTTCTGCCCCGGAGTCGAACGGACTCCGGGGCAAACCCGTTCTGCTTTCGGCTCTACTGCCCGTCACGTGCGACGGTCGAGGTCCATTCGCGGGTGCGCACCGTCTTGCCGTTCTCGATCAGTTCGCGACGCACCGTGATGTAGAAGTTGTCCCGGTCGCTCGTGGTGTCGATGATCGCGCGCCATACGAGTTCGCGGTTCTTGAGCGTTACGACCGTTTCCGACTCGCCGTGGACCGAACTCTGCTCCGGATGCAGGTCGTTGGCGTCCCAGCGCATGTGTTCGTGCACGTCTTCGTGCCCCCAGTCGAAATCGTTCGAACTGCCGCCGCGCCATTCGACGGTGGCGGACTGGGCCGAGGGATCCCGGGTGACCGTCCACTGCAGTCCCGGCACGTTCGAACTCACGTTGAGGCCTTCGCTGTCGGCCGTTGGCGGTGACTCGGCGCCGGCCGTGGCAAAGACCGGTGGCGGCAGTGGACCTTTTGCCGGCACGACGGGAAGTTCGAGGCGCGAAGGCGTGGTGCCGCCAACCCGCAGGCGCATGCTCATCGGATAGGGCGTGGGCCACACCATCGGCCACATCGCATTGGATACGGCGAGGCGGAGGTGATGACCTGCCGGGAAGACCCACGAGGTCAGGTGCAGATCAAGGCACAGGGCGTACTCCTGGTCCGGCACGAGCGGTGTCGGTGTCCTGTCCGATTCCCGTTGCGATCCCGCGAGGCCGGCGCCGGCCACGAGCGTCGTTGTGCCATCGGGTGCGACATCGGACAGGCGGGCAAACCAGTGTGCGGTGGGCGCGCTGGCCGAGGTGTTCAGGCAGACCCGCGGGCGACCGAGGATGGAGAGGGATTCGGTCAGGTCCGGCGCGTCGTACGTGAGGCTGTAGGCGTCCAGTGAACGCTGGTCGCCCCAGATGTCACCCCACCAGAAGTCCGGCCCACCTGCCTCCTGGGTCGCCGCCGGCCGGTAGCCGAGCGTATGCGTGGCGGTCTGCGGCTGC
Source organism: uncultured bacterium (assembly GCA_963978075.1). Taxonomy (GTDB): domain Bacteria; phylum Pseudomonadota; class Gammaproteobacteria; order Steroidobacterales; family Steroidobacteraceae; genus CAIKZZ01. The sequence continues at coordinate 8,333 of CAXBRZ010000042.1, forward strand.
GTTTCTGCGAGCCGGTGGTCTGGCGTGAGGTAGCGCACACCCGGCTGCAGGCCGCGTGGCGGCCATCCCGCCTCGGCCCGCCACTCGCCCGGAATCTCCCGCAACTGCAGGTCGGGTGGATAGGCGTGGTTCATGTACACGCTGAGGGCGGGTCGCTCCATTGCCGCATTGGGCTCGCCCTTGAGCCAGTGCGCCCACCATTCCACCGCAAGGTCACGCCATTCGATCGCAGGACCGGGTACCGCGTCGTGCGGCTCGCTGTGGTTCCAGGGACCCAGCAGCGCGCGGATGGGGGCGTGCACGTTTTCCAGCATCCGCGGGATGCTGTCACGGTATCCGTCCAACATGCCGCCGATGAGGTAGACCGGAATCCGGATGGCGGAAAGGGGCTGAACGGGCTTGTCCCAGAATGCTCCGTTGCGCGGCTGCTGCTTGTAGGCGATGAACCAGGGCGGTGTGTCAAAGCGCGCCGCGAGACTCGCCTCGTCGGTGGGGAAGTCCGGCGCACGGGTCATCGACTCGAGCATGTCGACATTCAGTTCGTATTCGTCGACATGCATCATGCCGTCGAGGAAATGCACGTCCTCGCGAAACAGCTGCTCGGTGGCATCGATGGCGATGATGGCCTTGAGGCCCGGCGGATTGCGCATGGCCATCTGCAGGGAATTGAAGCCGCCCCAGGAGATGCCGAACATGCCGACGTTGCCGTTCGACCAGGGTTGGTGCGCCAGCCAGGCGATGACGGATTCGGCATCGGCCTGTTCGACATCGGTGTATTCCCGTGCGATCAGTTTCCCTTCGCTGCGGCCGGTGCCACGGATGTCGACGTGTGCCGAGACGAAACCGTGTTCGGCGAAGTACCGGTGGACCGGTGCGTGGTTCTTGGACTCGTCCTTGCGGTACGGCAGGTATTCGAGAACGGCCGGAAATTTTTCGCCACGGTGACGGGCCTTGGGCGCATAGAGGGTGGCCGACAGGCGCACGCCGTCCGCAAGGGTGATCCACTCCTCGCGCACCTCGATGTCGTAGTGGGCGTTGGCCGAAACTCCGGTTGCGACCGGGCTGATGGCGGCAGCGGATGTGATGGCCCAGCCCGCACACAGAACCAACGCCGGCCACCATTGTCTCATTCGCATGGGTCTCTCCCGAACCGTCCGGATGCCTCGCCACCTTGCCGATTGTATTGAAAGGACACGAGACCGAGTGCAGATCGAAAGGACAGCAGGCCCATCATGACGCGTTGGGCAAGCGGAGGTAGAGTGGTGGGCGTCGGTCAGGGCAGGAGGATCGCACGATGAGCCCATGGCGGGGATCCGCCGAGTCCTGGGAGACCGGCACCGGTCTTGCGGGATTCCACTGGCCCGCCCCGCAGGCGCGCGCGGCCGTGCTGCTGCAGCACGGATTGTCCGAATACTCCGAACGGTACGTGGATCAGTACCATGCGCTGATTCCTCACCTGCAGGAACAGGGCTATCACGTCTACGCCTTTGACCTTGAAGGCCATGGACGGTCGTCAGGCGTTCGCGGCGCGACCGACGTCGAAACGTCCGTCCGCCATCACCTGGCAGCGCGTGAAAGACTTTCCTCCCTTGGGTTGCCGCTGTTCCTGATGGGGCATTCCCTCGGGGGGCTTGTGACGGCCACGAGCGTGCTCGAACGGCCGGTGGGGATCGCGGGCGTGATCCTGAGCAGCCCGGCACTGCTCGTCGAGGCTGGTGCGATCCGCAAGACCCTCGCGCGCGGGCTGGCTCGCGTTTTTCCGCATTGCCCGGTCGGTCACCTCGATCCCTCGGGATTGTCGCGCGTCCGCGAGAAGGTCGAGGCATCGCTGCAGGATCCGCTCAAGTTTCACGGCGCCCTCAAGGCGCGCATGGCCGCCAGCATCCTCAGGGTGAGCGAAGCGAACTGGCGCCGCTACGGCGAGTGGAATGTGCCGGTGCTGGTCGTCCATGGCACCGCAGATCGGTACACCTCGGTGGAGGGCAGTCGGCGCTTCATCGACGCCGTCAAGCTCGCGGACAAGACCCTACTCATCGAGGAGGGGGGATATCACGAGCTGCTGAACGACCTCGGCGCCGACCGGGTCCTCGCGCAATTGCTTGGGTGGCTCTCGCGGCATTGAGGTTGGTTGGGGGTTGAGGTCCCGGATTTGACGATGCGGCCCGGGCGGGCTATAAGATATAAAACCTATCGGAATAGTAGTATATGAAGCTTTCCGCCCGCAGCGAGTACGCCCTTCTGGCGCTCGTCCATCTCGTCAGGCAACCCCCTCTGACGCCGGTGTCGCTGCAGGAGATCGCGCGGGTCCAGCAGATCCCCCCGAAGTTCCTCGAGCAGATTTTCCTGTCGCTGCGTCGTGCCGGGGTGCTGCACAGCTCCAAGGGCCCGCAGGGTGGGTATTGGCTGGGCCGGCCCGCCGCGGAGATAACGCTTGCCGAAATCGTGCGGCTCTTCGACGGGGCGCTGGCGCCCACCGAATCGGTGAGCCGCCATTTCTACGGCAAGACACCGGTCGAGCGGGAGGAACCCCTGTTGCAGGTGTTCCGCGAGATCCGTGACGTGGTGGCGGCGCGGATGGAGTCGACCACGCTGGCGGACGTTGCGTGAGGACGACCGTCATCGTCGGTGGCGGCGCGGCGGGTGCCATGCTGGCGATCGCGCTTGCGCAACGCATCGACGGGGCGCGCCACAAGGTCGTGCTGGTGGAGCGCTCGGACACGTGGGGCCGCGGAGCGGCTTATGGTCGCCATGCGTTCCCCTACCTCCTGAACGCCACCGTCGGTGCCATGTCGATCGCGCCGGATGACGCGCTGCACTTTCTGCGTTTCATGCAGGCCCGCGAACCCGGTACGCAAGCAGGCGATTTCGTGACCCGCGAGGCCTTCGGCGATTACGTCGAGGCGAGCCTGCGGCAGGTCACCGGGCGGGCGGATGCACCCGTGATCCTGCGCAAGGGCGAGGTGACGGACCTGCAGCCTTTGGGTGCTGCAGGCTGGGACGTCCGCTGTGCGGATGGCGCCTCGCTGCATGCTCACCACATCGTGCTGGCGACGGGACATCCGGCGACGGCGTTGGCGACGGCGGGCGGGGGTGGGGCTGACACCCTCTGGAGTGATCCGATGGATCCGGCCCACCACGACGCGACGGCGCGCAACGTGTTCATCCTGGGCAGCGGACTGACCATGGTCGATACGGTCTGCGCGCTCATCGCCCGGTCGTCGGACCGCCGCATCGACGTGCTCTCGCGACGCGGCCTGCTGCCCTTGGACCAGTCGGATCTTGCGCCGGTTGCGCACGGGGATCCGCGTCTCGCTGCGGCGTTGAACGGCGGCGGGTCCTTGCGGGAAGTGGTCCGCACTGCGGTGGACGTCGGTCGTACCGTGGCGCACGCCGGCGGCGACTGGCGCGACGTCGTCACACGGATCCGCCGGTCAGTCCCTGAGATTTGGCCGCGCCTGTCGCCCGCCGACCGCCGGCGGTTCCTGCGTCACGTGCGTCCGTATTGGGATATCCACCGTCACCGCTGTCCTGCCCGCGTGGTGGCACAGCTCGAGTCGCTCAAGAAACGCGGCATCCTGCGCATTCACGCCGGACGCCTTGATCACCTGCGTCGTGCGGTAGACGGCATCGAAGTCGGTTTTCGGCCGCGCGGGTCGGGCGGCATCGAGACCTTGCGCGTGGACCGGGCGTTCAACTGCACCGGGCCCGACTATGATCTCGCCCGCGTGGGAGGAGCGCTGTGGCGTTCGCTGCTCACGCGTGGACTGGTCGCACAGGACACGCTTGGGCTTGGCATCGACACGGATGGGGATGCACGCGTTCTCTCGGCCGATGGGTCGGCCGTGCCAAATCTTTACTGCTTCGGCCCGCTCAGACGCGCACGCCTCTGGGAAGCTACCGCGATCAGCGAGTTGCGCGAGCAGGCGGCGGAGCTCAGTCGTCACCTGCTGAGCCATGAGGGCACGATCCCATTGGCGGCAGGCTGATGCGTTTAGCCGTCTTGCCGAAGCGCTTCTGACAGATCGCCGATCAGGTCTGCCGGATGTTCGAGTCCGACCGAGAGCCGGATGAGGCCTTCTCCGATGCCCGCCCTGCGGGCGGTCTCGGCGCCGACCGATCCGGCCCACATCGCGCCGGGGTGCGTCGCGAGGGATTCGAATCCGCCAAAACTGACCGCGCGGCGCGGCAGTTGGATCCGGTTGAAACTGTCATTTTTCATGGCTTGCCCTCCGGGCGGTGGCGCTGCCGTCTATGCGATGCAGCCCGGTGAGGTTAACAGGAACCGTGCCGGATTGCTGTGTCGTGGCAAGGCCGATGAAACGGTTGACCAGCCATGGACAGGCGATGCGGTCGATCTTGGGACGTTCGCGG
>CAXBRZ010000043.1:0-12586 GCA_963978075.1 uncultured bacterium
CCGAGGGAATCGTGACGGCCCGCATCTCTCCCAATACCGGGGCCATCGCCAAGCCCAACGATCCGGACGCCGTGTTCGAGTTCTTCCTCACCGGCCGGCTGCCGGGCGCCGGTGGACTCGCGGGTGACGGCGCGGGCGCGACGGTCGGCAAACCCGGCTCGGCCGGCGCGGAAGAGTCCATCTTCTGAACCCTCGCTGAGCCCACGGCGCGATGGTACAGTGAGGATGCACTTGGCAGAAGGGTAAGCCCATGACCCGTCCCCGCTGCGTTCGAGGCGAAGACGTCCGCACCGCGCTCGCCCAGGAAGCTGCCAGAATCATGTTCGAACACGGCATCGAGGATTATGGCTTCGCCAAGCGAAAGGCGGCGGAGCGACTGGGCGCCGGAGAATACGCCGTCCTTCCCAAGAATGCCGAAATCGACGCGGCACTGGCGGAATACCAGCGCCTCTACGCCTCGGAAACTCACGACGATACGCTGACCGCGCAGCGGTACGCGGCACTGGGCGCGATGGAACTGCTTGCGGAATTCGAGCCCCGTTTGGTTGGACCGGTACTGACCGGAACGGCAACGCCATACCAAACGGTCACGCTGCATCTCTTCTGCGATTACCCCGAAACGGTCAGCATGCACCTGATGGACCAGCACGTGGTGCACAACATGGGAGAGCAGCGCGTGCGCATGAATGCGGAGCGGTTCCTGCTATTGCCCACGATCGAATTCACCTACGACGATATACCCGTGGAAGCCACGATTTTTCCTCGTGACGGAATCCGTCAAGCACCGTTATCACGTTCTGACGGAAAGCCCGCTCGACGCGCGGCACTGAATGAAGTTCGGCAATTGGTCCGCGGACCGGAGATCGTCACCGCTTTCGAGTGAAACGACCTATTCCTGCGCGGGCGTCTGCATAGGTGGCGTTGCACGCCATGACGCCGCCGGCCATGTCGTAGGCGTCGGAGATCCCTGCCTCGATCTGCCGATAGAAAAGCGCCTTGCCGGCCGCCACGGCATGTGCGGACTTCGCCACGATGCTTGAGGCAAGCCGGGCAATTTCAGCATCAAGGTCCGCAAGCGGGACGACCCTGTTGACGAGACCTTTGGCTTTCGCGCTTGCCGCATCGATAAAATCACCGGTAAGCAGCATCTCGAGTGCGTCCTTGCGGGGAATGTTGCGCGACAATGCGACCGCCGGAGTCGAACAGAAAAGACCCAGATTGATCCCGGAGACGGCAAATCTCGCCGAATCCGCCGCAACTGCAAGATCACACATCCCTACCAGCTGGCATCCTGCTGCCGTCGCGACTCCCTGTACACGCGCTATCACCGGCTGGGGCTGACGCTGGATGGTGAGCATCAGCTCCGTACAACGGGCAAAAAGAGCGCGAAAATCCTCTTCGGATTGCTCAGGACCCATCTCATATAGATCATGGCCGGCACAGAACGCTTTTCCTTCTGCCGCCAGCACGATGACCCGAACGCTTTCATCCGATCTCGCTGCATCGAGGCGTGATTTGAGCGCCGACATCATCACGTCGGACAGGACGTTATAACGGTCCGGCCGGTTCAGGGTAAGCGTGAGGACGCTGTCGGTCAGGTGCTCTTTCAGCAGTGTGTCGTCGGCAGACTGGTGCATGGATATCGACCTCTGTGGCGCTCAACCGGAGCGGCGCTCCGGACCATGGTAACTCGCGGCGGCGATCAGTGTTGCCCGCAAGGCAACGGCTCCGGCGCCGGGCGTCGCAAGCCGAAGAATGGCAGCGGTCAGGTTTCCGGCTCCGACGCTCGCACCACGTCGTGTGTCGCTAAGGTGTGCGGGGTATCGCACGCAGGCGCCGAAATGGAAGTCCCCAAGCACGGAGATTTCCTTTGCCTCGCAGCGCGCATCGCCGGTGGCTTTGAGCACACCGGGATATCCGGCCGGATATACGGCGGGGCCCTGTGCAGGTGTGGCGGCGACCAAAATCACGCCAGCCTCTACTGCACGCGCCACCGCTTCTGCCAGACACGTCCGGTCTTCCCGAAGTCCGAGGCTCAGATGCACCAGGTGCGCCTGCTGCTCGACCGCCCAGTGAATCGCCGCTGCGACCGCCGCGGGCGTGGTGGGTCCTTCGTCGGCAAATACCTGGCCGAGCAGGAGCGTATGCGCGGGCGCCTCTATGGACCACAGGCGCGCCAGACGGGAGCCGTGACCGGTCTGATCCGCGACAGCGGGCAAGGGGCCGGTGCCGTCGCCGGCAAAGTGCGCCGACTCGACCGCAAACTGATCGGCGCCGGAATCAATCAGTGCCACCCGCCAGTACGGCTTGTCATGAGCCATGGTCTTGCCTCGGTGGACCCAGAACCACCGTCATGTCGTCGGTCACACGCTCATCGGCGTGTGCGATGATGATGCGTGTCCTGTCATGGAAACACCGGTCTACCAAGGCTTCGAGTGCTTCCCGCCCGGTGCGGTCGACCGCATTTGTCGCCTCATCGAGCACGACGATCAAAGGGTTGCCCTGCAGGAGCCTCGCGATGGCAATTCGTTGCGCCTCGCCGCTCGACACCCCGGCTCCGCGATCACCGAGGATGGTCTGGTAGCCCAGTGGCTGGCGGGAGATGAAGTCCGCCACGCCGGCCTGCTGTGCCGCATGCAGCACCTGCGTCTCCTCCGGGTTCTGCACCCCGTAGGTCAGGTTTTCCCACACGGTACCGGAGACGATGACGGGTGACTGCTCCAGAACCACCACACGTCGGCGCAAGTCTTCCAGTTGGTATTCGCCTACGGGAACGGCATCGATGGTGATCGTTCCACCGTCGGCATCCACGAAGCGACGCAGAAGGTCAATCACCGTGGTCTTGCCAACTCCGGACGGCCCGGAAAGACGAAGTTTCGCGCCTGCGGCCACAGAAAACGAAAGCCCGCTCAGAATCGCCTCGCCGTCTGGCTGGCGAATCGATACCGCATCGAAACCTATGCGACCGCCGGCAACCGCCAATGGCCTCGCCGCCGGTGACTCACGCACCACCGGCAGACTCAGCAACTCCTCCACGCGAATGAGACTGACTCTCGCCCGCTGGTATCCCGTGTAGAGCGCAAGCACGGATCCCGCAGATCCTGAGCCACGCCCAAAATACGTGACGAACGCGATCAGCGTTCCGAGCGAAAGGCTCCCGCCGATGACGAGCCATCCTCCAATGAGGAATAGCAGAGCGGTCACCGTGTGTCCTGCCAACGCAGCCGCACCGCCGATTGCGACACCAAGGCATTGCTGGTGTAGAACCGCACGCAAATATGCAAGGTGTAGCCCATGAAGCCGGGCCGTCTCCGCGCGCTCGGCGGCTGATCCGATCACGCCCCGGACGCCCGTCAGCGTTGACACAAGAAATGTCCCGATTCCCGCAGAATGCTCCCGGACCTCTTTGGTACTGGACTCGATATGCGGCCTCGCGAAATGACGGATCAGCCACTGCAAAGGCAGCAGTAGCAGCACCGGTATCGTCAGACGCCAGGAAAGCGCGAACATGACCACGAGGGACGCCAGCAATCCAAGCAGGCCGTTCAGGGCGCCGGCCACGGCATCCGTGCCAAAGCGTTGGACTTCTGCAATATCGGCGTCCAGACGGGAGACGAGGTCGCCGACAGCGCGACGCTGCAGAGTGCGCGGCGAGACTCTCAGCAAGTGTCCATATACCTGCTCGCGCAGGCCAAAGAGCACCTCGGCGGATACCTGCACATAGAGCCGCCGATGCCATGCGCCGATGGCAATCGATAGCGATGCCAGCATCAGGATGCCGCCGCATGCACCCAGCAGACGCAGGTAGTGACGACCCACCAGCCCGTCATCTACCGCCAACCGGGTCAGTAGGGGTTGCGCCGCGCTCAGTCCCGCAAGAACAAACCCTATGAGTAGCGCGCCCGAAAAACGCACGAGCCGCCCCCGCAGGTGCGGCTCCAGCATGTCATAGAATACGAACGGCCTAATGCGATCTGACAACACGCAACGTCGCCAGTGCCTGGTCAGCACACCCTGGCAACGCAATGTCACCCCGACGATCGAGGGTCGCCGCGTCGTACACAACGATGTCGCACATCGCGCCTCCCGCATAGACCTCGGATCCATCGCTCGCCATATTGATGGAATAGTAGGTGTGGTCGTTATTGACGCGCTTGTCCAGCTTGCTCCCGGTCACATCGATCTTCGTCAGCGTCGTATAAGTGCCGAAGGCGGTTTTACGATCGGGAGACATTACTGTTGAGAAAATCAGGGCGGTCGTCGGCTCAAAGTCCCGATACGAAAGTTCGCCGGATTTGAGGTCCAGCGTCATCAGGGCAGTCACGGCATCCGCACCGGAATCCTTCTGCATCTCGGAATAAATGGGGCTTGTGAAGACTCCGCTGGGCTCGGTCACCGGCCAGAATGCCAACAAGTCCGGCTGGCCATGCGCAGGCTGCTGCCAATTCATCACACCGCGGGTACCCAGCAGGGCTCCGCTCTTCACCTCATACTCGTAGAGATCAAAGCCGATGGCGTAGAACGTCCGGCCGTTGGGGCGAGCCAGCAACACGCCGACCCTGCGCGGTGCCGGGAATGTGCGGACCGGTTTGGCATGCAACCCCCCTCTGGTGCTGAATACCGCGAAGCGGGGTTCCTGCACCTTGTATTCGCTGCTCTCCAGGCGCGTGGGCAGTTCGTAGGCGATGAGTTCCTTGCCGTTCGGAGTGACCGTCAGCGCGAAGAAATCCTTGACCCTTTCATGCGCACTGGACAGATCGGCGCGAAACACCTCTCGGCCCGTCTTCAGGTTGATCCCTACGATCGACTCCATGCGGTTGACCAGCACGTAGGCCACTTTCCCATCCGGGGAAGGAACCACCGTCGTGATGTGATTGTTGGCGCCAGGGATGTGGAAGTCGCCGACGATCTTGCGCGCCTTGGCGTCAATCACGTACAGCTTGTCGGGCTTGGCGGCCGTGATCAGCAGGTCTTTGGAGTTTGCCAAGGGAGCATGGGCAGCAATGCAGGTTGCCACGGCAAGCAGAACGAGTCGAAAGTTCAGGCGCGACATGGACGACCTCACTTCTTCGGAAATACGGTGTCCAGCTCGCGCCAGTCATTCTGCGCCGAGGGCTTCCCGGCATCCCATGACGGATAGGTCTGCATGGTGTCCGGTACTTGCGCAGGCCACCAGCATGGATCAGAGCAGCCATAAAGGTCCGCCTCCATGGGCTGGCAGAGCGAAGCCACACCACCGAACTGATCGACCTCCCAGCCGGGATCAAACGTGGCTGCGCAGCCAGCGACCGTATCCATCGCATAGACTTCTGACAGATCTTCCCGATCGGTGGCAGCCATCAGCAATTCGGCTTTCCGGTTGGTTGGTTTGAGCTCACTCATCACGCACTCCTCGGTTCGAGGTGTTGGGCAAAAAAACGGGGATTCTGTCGCTGGATGTCGGCATAGACGCGGACGCCAAAGTCGACCCACCGCCGAAGTATCCCGCAGTAGTGGTACGTCCGGTGATGCGGATCGCCGAACCGGGCATACGACTCGTGGTAGCAGCCACCGGCGCACAAATTGCGTATCCGGCAGGTCGCGCAATGGGTGCCCTCGCGATCAACGGCCTGAGAGACAAATCCGGAGATCTTTTCCTGATCGATACCCTCACGAACGTTGCCGAATGTCGGCAAATCCGAACCGGTGAACCGGTGGCAGAGGTTGAGATCCCCGTCACCGTCGACGGCCAGCATCCCGATGCCCGCGCCGCAGGGCACAGACTTACGTCGTCCTTCGTGCAGGTCGGTCATCAATTGATGCATATTGGAGAAACCGTTGTTCCGGTTCACCAGTGCCGCCTGACGGTAGTCTTCTCCCAGGCGCTCGAAGGCTGCATGTACTTCGGTGATCTCGTCCGTGGTCAGCGCATGGCTCTGGTCCTCTGCCGACGTCACAGGCGCGTAGCCGACCTCGTGAAAACCCAACTCACCACGCAAGTGCGCGTGAATGGCCTCCACGTCGGTATTGCCGTGACCCAGAGTCACCCGTGCGCCCACTGGACGCGAGCGATATCGCTCCAGTAGCAGACGGACTTTTCTCGCAACCGTTTCATAGGTTCCACGGCCACCAACCGTCCGGCGATGTCGGTCGTGCAGCGCCTGAGGCCCGTCCATCGAGACGGAAAGGCCGAAGCGGTGCGAATCGAGCCAGCGGATCAACGCCTCATCAAGGAGCGTCGCATTGGTGGTCAGGGAAAAATCGACCTGCTTGCCGGACTTCTCGCCCAAGGCTTCCGCATAGGAGACCACGTCCCGGATCAGTGGCAGGTTGGTCAGCGGTTCGCCCCCGAAGAAGACTACATTGAGCTTTTCGCGCTGTGACCCCGCGGAGAAGAGCAAATCAATGCTCCTGGCCGCGGTGACGAAATCCATCCGCTTGCCCTCGCGAGGAATCGCGAGATCTTCCTTGTAGCAATACGTGCAATGCAGATTGCAGCCTGTATTGACGTTGAGTACCACCGTCGACAATGGGGTATTTTGCAGCTTGGCGGCAGCGGGGTTGATCGCGCGCAAGGCATGCTTCGGCTGAAGCACCTCCAGCTTTTTCAACTCTCCGATCAGGTCTCTCACCCGCTGAGGCGCATAGCGGGGCGAGAGGCGCGCCACAAGGTCGTCTTCCTCATAGCCCTCAGCCCGGCATATCTCAAGGAGGTCCGCCCCAAGTTCGTCAATTCCAAAGAGGGCGGTGGTCGGCACATGCAGAAGGAACGCCATGCCCTTCTCGCGGACGAGGTGTCCGTTGGCGGCATTGTATTGAAGCAGGGTGGCGCTTTCGTTCATGGGCATCAGTAGATCGGCGCGTTGTTCCAACGTTGAACCGTCACGATGAGATGCGCCTCTGCGGCGGCACCCTCGGCGGTTTGAGCCTTCACCTTGAGATTGCCGACATTGTTGCCGGAAAATTCCCGCTCCCGGTTCGGGCCGGCACCCGAGGGGTGAAACTGTCCGTTCGCGTCGATCGATCCGGCAAACCGCTCGTCCGCTGTGCGCTTTGCCTCCTCGTCAAAGGGCATCGTGCTCCAGGTGGCAGCAACCGGTCCAACCGGCAGCAGGGTTCCATCGGCAAGCCGGCTGCTGCCCAATGCTTCGAACTGGGCGGCCACCGGCGGCGTCTTCCCGCCGCCGAGGCGCGCGATGGCAAACGAGGGGGTTACGGAGACGGCATCGAGTTTTCGGTAGACGGGAATCGTCGCGGCAGCCGGACCCGCCCGAACCACGTGCATCCCGGGTTCGGCCTGGTCCTCAACACGCACCTCAACCGTGATCATGCCAGGCGTTCGCGTGACACGCCCGACCGATACACCAGGCCCGAACGTGGCAATCTGGCTCTTGTCGATCCCAGGACCCACGAGAGTCACCGGGCCCACGTAGCCGATTTTCAGCGCGCGCGGTTCCATCGCGATGATCGCAGGCTCCGCATCCTCTCTTATCGCAATCGTATCTCCGCCCACCTCTGGATGGTCGGCGTCAAACCATCGCCCGGACAGTCGGGTGCCGGTCTCATCGGCGGCATACACTTCTCTCAGTTTCAATCCGCCGAAGTCGGCAGTGCCACGCCACTCATATCCCGTATAGACGATCGCATGCGACGTTCCGGAGACGGCCTCGCCATGGCTGTCCTTGAGTTCATACACCGCGTGGAAGTCGCCCGAGGCGTCGCGAGTCACGGTCATGACGCCATGGTAGTCAAGCCCTCCGGTGGCATGGGAGGTAAAGATCCAGCGCCCTTCCATTCCGCGATGTTTCGTCCGGGTCCAGTTTGACCAGGCATCGCTCGCATAACCCCAGCGCGCCGCGAGCTGCGCCGGCATCTTGCCACTCGCAATGGACCACCAGGGTCGGTCGAGGCTTGAGGCCTGGTATTCGAGGGATGGCCACTGGCCGAGATGCATGTGCGCAAGTTTCAGCCACTCGGCCTCATCACGACGTTGCAATGCACTTCGGGCAATGCTGTGGCAGCGGCCGCACATCACGTTCGTTTCCGGATCGAGGTCAATATCCTTGACGTTCGGTCGGCGCTCAAGCGCGAAGCGGCCGGCCGCCGATTCGGCAGGCGCCAATCCCTGGGAGTCGGCCAGTGACCTGACTATCTGGTCGCGCACGTCTTCCGGGAGATTGAGGCCATGGACCTGCCGCATCCGAAACAGTGTCATGGTCCACCCTTCGGGTGACTTGCGCACCGCGCTGATGCGTTCGAACTGTCCTGGAGCCTGTTCTTTGTGGCAGCCACTGCAATAGGACCGGACGAGATCGGCGTCGGCAATGGCCATCGCGGACATGCACAGGGCCAACGCCGCAGCAATCCAGACAAGAACTCGGCTCTTTTTCACTTGTGTGCTCCTCTCAGGATGCCGCGCTGCCCGACATGCTCATACCGGATGCGTTCAACCACTGCGCCGCGGTACGGACGGCGGTGAGCGGATGACCGAAACGGCATGCAGCATCACTCAATGCAGTCTGCGTCTCGGGTCGCGACCGCAAAAAATCATACAGTTCCACCAGCGGAATTCCAGCCACCCGCCACGCTCCACGAGGCACTGACGGCGTCACAACGACGGGCCTTTCCTGAATGTAGCCGTTCTCCAAGACCGGCCTGCTTGTGATTGAGGACTGTGTCACGCGCGGTCGGGGTGCGTCCTGCGCCAATTGCCTGTACGCGTGCGCACATTCTTGCCAGAAGGGAGACAAGGCAGCAGGTTCTGCATAAATATCCGCCGCAGCCGATAGCGTCCGGCTCCATGTTTCATGCCGACGGTCGGTGAGGTATCCGCGGATCAGCGTCGGATCCCCTCCGGCAAGCAGAGTTCTGACAGCGCAAGCGTGCAGGTCTGCACCACGCAGGGCTTCGTAGGTCCCGTGGCCGGACAGCGGATCGACCGCCAACGCTGCGTCCCCCACTGCCAGCAAGGGATCCGCCAATTTGGCCAACCGCGCATAGGCGGGCCGGGCCAGCCATGGCGTCTTCAGGTGGCGAAGCCGGGAGGTGAGTTCGGGGCGTTCGGCGAGAAGTGCCGTTACCCAGCCCGTCGGATGTCGGCCTCGTGACAGACCCACCAGCTGGATCTGCGCCCGTTCGCCATCATCCACCAGCCAGTACCAGCCCTCGGACCACATGCCCACGGAGGTGCCGATTGCCTCCCGCGACGACGCGGCCGTCGCGCAGATCGACAGCAGGACCGGTCCGCGCTCCGCCGGACCGTGCCGGCCCCGCGCGTCGATGACGAGACGGGACCCGTTGCGCAAGGCGGACTCGGTGAGGGCTGGAGTCCAGCGGGCCGAGATCACGGACACGCCGGCCGCCAAGGCGTCACGACGCAGGGCGCGATGGACGGCAGCACGGTCAGCAAGGTGCTCGAATCCGGACACTGGGCGACCGGCCCAACTGCCGGCTCGCGGCAAGGCGGACGACAAGACGGCCTCGGCGCAGGACAGGCCGGCTGCCCGCAGGCGTTCCACCGTACGCGCGGAGTATCCCTCCAGCGCCGGGAGCGGTTCGCCCCCGTCCACGAGCCTGACCGCGATACCGTCTCTCCGGAGCACCGTGGCCAATGTGGCTCCGGCGGGTCCGGCACCGACGACGATGACATCGCATCCCTTCATGTGATTCGCCCGCCTCGCACTACGCGCATCCTGGCTCGACCGAGCGCGAAGGGTGAACATTCGCGCTCGGTCGGGTCAGGTGACAGGGGCATGGTGCCGATCGTGCTTAAAATTTATAGGAGACGTCGAAGCCGATCATGCGGGGCGTGCCGCGATGCCGGTAATCAAAGCCAAACCCTTGCACATCCACAGCATTGGTCAGATAGAACGTATCCGCCAGATTTCTGCCCCAGACGCCTGCTTCCCAACGCTCGTCCTCCGACCTGAGCGAGATGCGCGCGTTGATCAGCGAATAGGCACCTTGGGCAATCGCATCCTCGTTCGGGAGGGCCAAGTACTGCTTGGCGTTGTAATTGGCGTCGACATGGACATTCACAAAGGTGTTCGCCATGTGCACGGCCGCCCAGTCAAAGCCGAAAGTTCCCGAGAAGCGTGGCGCATAGGGCAATTCCTGTCCGGAAATGTCGCCGCTCGCGAGGACACCTTCCTGCACACGGGTATTGAGGATGCCCATGTTGGCATGTACGGTGAAATCCTGTGCGGGACGCATCGTGATCTCGAGTTCCCCACCGTCGATTTTGGACTTGCCAAGATTGATCAGAGGCTGCTGTCCTGTCGGATAGACATTGATGATCTGCTGATTGGTGTACTGGTAGTGAAACAGCGCACCGTTCAGTTGCAGACGGCGATTCATCCAGCTCGTCTTGAATCCTGCCTCAAAGGAGTCAATCTGCTCGGGCTTAACCGTCGTGAGGTCGTCCGGCGTAAAGAGAAACTGCGAATTGAAGGCAGCCGACCGATATCCGCGGCTGTAGTTCAGGTACAGAAGAACATCTTTCGCGACGTTGAAGTCGACACCCGCACGCCCCGTCACCGCGGTGTTGCGAATCGTCTGGCTGCGCGTGGCATTGAGGTTTGCGCCCGTTGGGTCCGGACCCATGAAGTCGCCATAGGGCGTATTGAAAAACCCGAGGTTCGCGATCGCAGTGCCGTTCTGGTCCAGCAACTGATCGAGGGCATTCAGTTGCGCCCCATTGTCATGATTGAACCGCAGGCCCACCCTGAGTTTCACGAGATCCGACAATTTCCATGAGTCGTCGGTGTAAACAGCCCAGCTGTTACGCAGTTGGTCGAACGAGTTCTTGTAGCCGCAACCCAGGTTGATGGCGATCCCGGAGTAATAGCCGCCGCCTGGATTGCCGGTGTCCGCGTCGGGCGGTGCAAAACTGCTGGCCGCGCAATCAAAGCCAAAGGCCGGGTCCGTGAAAATGTAATTCACGGTCTGGTTGTAGATGACTTCGTGCTGGTAGTACGCGCCGACAATGTAATTGAGGTTGCCGTCGCCGCTGGAGGTCAGGCGCAGATCCTGGGTGAACTGCTTGGTTTTGCCGGTGTAAGGGATTTTCCAGATCGTATACGGCGAGCCATCCGTGCCTTCGGGATTGAACAGATAGCCGTCGTCCCAGGAGGTGATGGAGGTGATCTTGTCGCCACCGGCCAGGGTCGCGTCCAGTGTCAGCTCGACCGCTTGGTTGTCCTGCTTGCGGCGCGGCGTGTAATTCTGCGCGACCTCATTTTCGCCGAGTGGGGTTCCGGTCGCTGTCCCGTCATTGGTGCGGTAGTAACCGGCAAAGCCGATTCCGGCACTGCCCACACGTCCGGCGACGATGGCGTAGTTGTAGGGATTTTGGTGACTGGTGGATGCGCGCAGCGTTGCGGTCAGGTTGTCGGAGATGTTGTACAAGAGCGAGAGCCTCGCTCCCCACTGGTCAACACCTTCCATGTCCGGATGGCCGGGCAGGACGTTGTGGATGAATCCGTTCACCTTCGTGTAGGTGGCGGCAACGCGCATCGCCAATTTGTCCGGGACCAGCACCGTGTTGTACGTGCCCTCGGCTTCCTGCCGGCCGTAATCGCCGGCGCCGACCTTGATGGAGGCCGAGGTCTTGAATTCCGGCTTGTTCGTTATGAAATTGATGGCCCCGCCGGTGGTGTTTTTGCCATACAGCGTTCCCTGCGGACCGCGCAGGACTTCCACTCGCGCGAGATCGTACATTTCGACGCCGAACAGGACGAAGTTGCCTTTGTAGACCTCGTCGATGTAGGCCGCCACAGGGCTCGACTGGTTAAGGCTGTAGTCGAACATCGACACGCCGCGCAGCGAGAACACGGGCGACGCTTCGCCGACGATGCCGTTCACCTGCAGGTCGACGAACCCGGGCACCAGCCACCGATGGGCATTGGGCCCGAGCGTGGCGATGCTGACGCGCTCGCTCGAGAACCGCGTGTACACGATCACCGCCAACCGCACCGGCACCGACCTTCAATCCCTCCCCGAGGCCGACGCCCGCTCCCGCACCGGCCTTTCAACCGGCGCCCCGTCCCGCCCCTGCACCGGCGCCCGCCGCGGCGGGCGCATTTTCGCCGGCACGAGCAGCTACGTCTATGGCACGACGCTCCGGGTGTCGTCGGATCTCGGCAAAACCTGGAAACAAGTTTTAAATGTTTCTGAGAACACCGGTTTCAATGATGTGATTGTTGATCCGAATCACCCAAACATTGTTTATGCTGCCGCTCATCAAAGAAGAAGACATGAGTGGACATATATTTCAGGAGGACCTGAATCTGCACTTTACAAAAGTACTGATGGTGGAGCAAGCTGGAATAAATTAACTAACGGACTACCTTCAAATGATATCGGAAGAATTGGTTTGGCAATGGCACCATCCAATACAGATATGATTTATGCAATTATTGAAGGGAATGGAGATGACAAAGGTGTATATCGTTCTACAGACAGAGGAGCAAGTTTTGAAAAAAGATGTTCATGGGCAACAGCTGGAAATTATTATCAGGAACTGGTAGTGGATCCGAAAAACACTGATGTTGTGTATTCATTAGACACTTGGGCACAAGTTAGTACAGATGGTGGAAAAAGTTTTCAT
>CAXBRZ010000044.1:0-12553 GCA_963978075.1 uncultured bacterium
GTATTCATCTTCAAAAAAACGCACCATCTTTTCTTGCGAGGGTTTGATGCGGTCGTGGATCACCGCAAGTGCGCTTGCACGAAGTGCGCCCGCCTGCTCTGCCGATACCGTTGCCGGAAAGTGCTCGAACGGGCTCAGAAGCGGACTTGACTCCGCGGGCTGGGACGCGGCGGTGCGCAGGATTTCGAGCACGCCGGCGGCAATGGTCCTCGGCTGCGTGAATCCGCTGCGGAGGCCCCGTCGCATATTTTCAATCTGAGCGTCGTAATAGGCCGGAAGTCGTTCCAGACGATCGATCCAGGCGCGTGCATCTGCCTCGTCACGCAGGACCGTCTGCGCCGCCGCATAATTGGCGGTGTTGAAGAATCCGTCCCCGTTGTCAAAAGGGATGCGCTCCTCGTCAAAACGAACGCCTTCGATGAGAACATCGAGTTTCCACGCCAGCAGTGCACGCGTCTCTTCCTCAACTTCGCGGTGGGCAACCGCCGGCAGTTGCGACAGGCGCGACCGGAGCGCCTGGTAGCCCGCCGCCCGTTTCCCGACCGCACCCGGAGTGACATCCGGCCACCCTTGGCCATGATTGCCGTCCAGTTGCGAGGCCAATGCCTCATACGCCTTGATGATGCCCGCGAGACTGTCGGCGCGGCTCACAACCGGGCAGGCCAGGAGGATGGCCAGAAGGCAGCGCAGGGCGACATTGCGCATGCTGGCGAAGTGGCTCATGCCGGCAGCACATCCGAGCGGGCCATCGGATAAAACTCGATCGTAAGATTTTCGCCGACCGGATGATGGATCGCCGTATCGCCGACGTAGCCAAACCGCTGATACAACGGTCTGCCGGTCAGGGTGGCCATCATCTCGAATCCGAGAAATCCCTCCTTGCGTGCCGCAGCCTCGCTCGCACAGAGAAGCGCGGTCCCGAGGCCTCGGCGAACGTGATCGGGATGAACGAAAAAGGCTCGTATGCGAGCGCGGTCGATGTTCGGGTCCAGCAGTTCCGGCTCACGGCCGCTACGCGCATCGCTGCCGAAGAGCGTCCTGCGACGGCCCCATCCGCCCGCAGCCACGATACGCCCATGATGTTCCACCGCGAAATAAGTGCCGTCGCGCAGCAATTGGGTGTCCACCCCGAAGGCGCCTTGTAGCGCTCCTTCGATGACGGCCTCTGCGTAATGCTGCGCGCCCACGCCGCGCGCGGATGCCCCGATGAGCAGGTCCAGTTCCCCGACGTCGGCAAGTCCCGCAACCCTGAGGGTGTAGCCGGCGGGAAGCCCGGGCTTTTCCATGAAAACCGAGTTGGGGTCCTCTGTGTAGGCACCGAAGGGTCCGCGTCTGACGTAGCCGGCCTTCTCGTACAGCGTGATCGCTTCGGGTTGCAGATATCCCGTCTCGAGCCGGTACACGGTGCAACCACGCCGGGCGGCAAGAAGCTCGAGGCCTCCCAAGAGCGCGCGTGCGACCCCCTTGCCCCGTGCCGCGGGTGTCGTGAACATTCTTTTGAGCTCGCCGTAGCCGGCTTCCATGACAAGGGCGCCACAACCGATGGCGATTTGCTGCGTGTCGCGGGCCACAAGGAACAGCACATTTGGCCGGGAGAGCGCCGCAAAATCGATGCCGTGGTGACTTTCAGCCGGATACAGCGGCTTCTGATAGTCATCCAGTGCCTCGATCAGCATTCTGATGTCCGGCTGGTCGACGGATTCCTGACGCACGCTAAACATGGATTGAACCTGGGGTGAGTGGCCGGGTGGGCCGCGGTGGAAGGAGACGGTCACGGAGTCGGAGTCGCGAGTTCCTCGGAGACGGATATGCCCGATACCGGCTTGAGGTTTCCGTTCAGGACGGCGAGCGCGTCCTTGCGCAAGTCGGCATAGGCCGGCACCTGCCGATAGATCCTGAACGTTTCGCGGGATTTGGCGGAGATCCGCGAGAGGATAAGAATCGTCTCGCCATCACGCAGCCGGCTTTTCTTGCGTAATTTCTCGTCTGTTTTGGGATTGCCGGACAGGATCAGTCGCGTTCCCGCGCCGTCTCCAGCCTGGACAGCGAAGGTGTAATAGACCGGCGAGTCAGCTGCAATCTCAAATTCCTGGAAGGATGCGGCGCGCCCGGCTTTGGATTCGACCACTTCGCGGCAGAACCGCTTTTGGGTCTTCAGTTCCTTGTCCGTCGAGTTTTTCCACCACTGCACCAGCTTCACACTGTCGGTTTCGGCTGCAGCATGCTCGCCTGCGGCGTGCTCGGATTGAATGAGTTTTTCAAGTCCGCGCCAATCGTTAGGCTCCAGTCGGCGATATTCCCTCCATGCCGCGACCGCTTTGCCATGCGCTCCGGTCTCTGCCTCGGCCTGCGCAAGATTCCAATAAAGGTTGGGCGCTTTGGGGTGGTCGGCCGCAAGGGATTCAAGAATGGGTACGGCTTCCCTGGTGTGTCCCGACTGCAGCAGCCTGACGGCATCACCGAAACGTGTTTCCGCATCGCGGGTCTGAGCACCTGCCATGTGCGCAACAAGGAATATCAGGCAGGCGAGCGGTGCAGTCACTGGAACGGAGCAACGGGGGCGCATGGAGGACGACTCGGTGACCATATTCGATGTGGCACGATGCCACGTACTTGCGAGCCGATCAAAGGGATGGGTCAGGCCCTCAGCGCCGATCGGACAGACCGCACCGTCAGATCAAGCAATGCCTCAAGCTCCTCATCCGTGGCGTTATAAGGCGGTGCCAATATGAGGCCGTCGCCGCGCACACCATCCACATTGCCGCCGGTGGGATACACCAACAGACCCGCGGTAGCGGCCGCGCGCGCGATTTTCTGGCCAACCTGCGCGTCCGCCGGATAGGGCTCGCGGCTGCTGCGGTCCGCCACGAACTCGATTCCGATGAAGTAACCCCTGCCCCGGATGTCCCCGACGGCGGCCACCGACGCGAGGGAACTACGCAGGTCCTGCAACAGCTGCACGCCCCGGGAGCGCATGCGTGCCAGCAAGCCATCCCGCTCGATGATGGTCTGGACCGCCACACCTGCGGCACAGGCCAGCGTGTGGCCGCTGAAGGTATGGCCCGTCAGGATGCCGCCATCCTGCCGGAGGACGTCGGCGATCTCGTTGCGGCAGATGGCCGCCCCCAATGGCACATAGCCGCCTGCGAGGCCCTTGGCGACCGCGAAGATGTCGGCCTCGACGCCTTCAGGTTCGAGCGCGCGCCAGTGACCGGTACGGCCTGATCCGCACATGACCTCATCGGCAATCAGCAGAACGCCATGCCGAGCGCAGACTGCATGGATGGCCTGCATGTACCCTTCGGGGGGCGGGATGACGCAGCCAGCGGCCCCGACAACGGGCTCAAGCACGAAAGCGGCGACACGGGATGGGCCAATGCGCAGGATCTCTTCCTCCAGTTCACGGGCTGCGTGAGCCACAAGATCGGAGGGGGCGACTCCCTCGGGGAGGCGGTAGGCATTGACCGGGCCTATGAAGGAGGCCGGGATCAGGGCTCCCTCAAACGGTGCCCGCCGCGCCTCAAAATCGGAAATGGACAGTGCACCGAGCGTGTTGCCGTGCCAGGAGCGCCGTCTTGCAATGAATCTGCGCCTTGATTCCGCGCCGCGGGCCGAGTGGTATTGCAGGGCGAGCTTGAGTGCCGACTCCATCGCCTCCGAACCACCCGAAACGAAAACCATCGTCCGGTAGGAAGGCCCTGCCTGGCGAGTAATCCAGTCTTCGAGTTCTTCCAGAGGATCGCTGCTGAACGAATAGCGGTAGCCATGTGCGATTCGACGGAGTTGGCGCTCGATGGCGTCATTGACCTCCGGGTGCGCGTGGCCGAGGCTGAAAACAGCAGGGCCGCCGGACCCGTCTAGGTACCGGCGGCCCTGTTGGTCGTACACATAGGAGCCTATTCCCCGGTCGATCCTGGGAAGCCCGGCTGCAGCATCTGCAGCCGGATCCCAGGCCGGGTCACGGCGCCGCAAGCCTCAGACCACGAGGCCCGACTTCGCCAGCGGCAGATCTCGCACCCGCTTTCCGGTGGCCGCGAAGATGGCATTCGCGATGGCGGGAGCCACCACAGCCACTGACGGCTCGCCAATGCCACCCGGCGCTTCCGTGCTGTCAACGAGCACCACATCAAACACCGGGACGTCGTTCATGCGAACGACGCGGTAGCTGTCGAAGTTGCTCTCTTGGACCTTGCCGCCTTCCAGTGTGATTTCGCTCCACAGGGCCTGCGGCAGGCCGAAGACCATGCCGCTGACAATCTGGGCGTCCACGATGCCCGGATTCACTTTCTGGCCGCAGTCCACCGCGCAGGTGATCTTGCTGACCTTGGCCTTGCCGTCGACCATCGTGATGTCGGCCACGGCCGCAAGATACGTGCCGTAGCCTTCCATCACAGCGAGGCCCTGGTGTGTGCCGGCGGGCGCTTTGCCCCAGCCGGCGCGTGCGGCGGCCTCCTCGAGGACATGCTTCGCCCGCGGCTGCTTGGAGAGCAGGGCGCGCCGGTATTCAAGCGCGTCCTTGCCTGCCGCGTGCGCGAGCTCATCCATGAAGCTCTCCACCATGAAGGCGTTGAGCTGATGGCTGACCGAGCGCAGGTAGCCGACGTTGAATCCCACTTCATGGCGCAGGACGTCGACCTGAACATTCGGCACGTCGTACAGGAAGTTCGCCGCAGCCTCGACCATGAAGGGATCCACGGTGCCTGGTTTGGCCACCACGGGCGGGAACATGCGTGCCGTGATCGAGGGTGCCACGAGGCTCAGATGAACGGCACTCGGATTGCCGGACGCGTCCAGTGCGGCACTCGCCGAGTTGTGCGCGGGCGGTCCGTAGGCGTCATGCGTGAAGTCGTCTTCCCGCGTCCACACGAGTTTTACGGGTGCTCCAACCGCCTTGGAGGCCTCGACGGCAGCCGGAATGAAGTCGACTTCCAGACGCCGGCCAAAGCCGCCGCCGAGCATCGTGGTGTGAATGCCGACTTTCTCGGGCGGTACACCGGCGGCGGCGGCAGCAGTCAACTGGGCAACCTGCTGGATCTGGGTGCCCACATAAAGGTCGCAGCCGTCGGCACGCACATCCGCAGTGCAGTTCATCGGCTCCATTGTGGCGTGCGCCCGGACTGGCATTTCGTAGGTTGCGCTGACCACCTTCTTGCCACCCTTGACCGCTCCCGCGCCAGCACCGTCCTTGCGGGCGGTGAGTGCCTTTCCCTTGGCGGATGCGAGGCCCGAGCGCATGGAGGCCGTGGTCAGGTGCGCATTGGCACCGTCATCCCACACGATCTTGAGGGCGTCTCGCGCCACATGCGCCTGCCAGTAATGGTCGGCAACGACCGCGATGCCACTGGAGGTCGTGACGACCTTGACCACCCCGGGCATTTTTTCCGCCGCTGAGGAATCCACCGATTTGACCTTGCCGCCCAATACCGGGCTCTGCGCCAGGGCCGCGTACTTCATCCCCGGCAGCTTGACGTCGATGCCGTATTCGGCGCTCCCGTCCACCTTTTGCGGGGTGTCCAGACGCTGGACCGTCTTGCCGACGAGGGTGAGGTCCTTGGCATCCTTGGGCTTGGCGTCCTTGGGGATTTCCCGCTTTGCGGCGGCCTCTGCCATTTCGCCAAACGTCGCAGACTTGCCGCCCGGACCGCTCAGCGTGGCGTTGGCCACCTTGATCTGTGCGGCGTCCACCTTCCAGGCGTCTGCCGCGGCGCCCACGAGCATTGCCCGCGCGGCAGCACCGGCGGTACGCAACTTGCCCCAGCCTTCCCGCACGCTGGTGCTGCCGCCGGTGATCATGGTGCCAAGGAAAATGTTGATGAATGCCTTGTCCGCAGGCGCAACCTGCACCTTGACCATCGACAGCGGCACATCCAGTTCTTCCGCGACGAGCATGGGCAGCGAGGTGTAGACACCCTGGCCCATTTCCGACTTGTCGATCAGGATGGTTATCGAATTGTCGGCGGCGATGTGCAACCAGGCCACCGGTGACCCGCCAGGTCCCGTCGGCGCCGGCTTCGCGCAGCCACCCAGCGAGATGCCGATGAGCAGTCCGCCGCCGGCCAGCAGCGACCCTTTCAGGAAGTCACGGCGACCGAGCGAGAGATCGGTGGGAAGAGAGCTCATTTCGCACCTCCCTTCATCAGGTCGGCTGCCTTGTGGATGGCGGCGCGGATGCGGGGATAGGTGCCACAGCGGCAGATGTTGCCGGCCATGGCCGAATCGATGTCGGCATCCGTCGGGTTCGGGTTGCGCTCCAGCAGCGCAGTCGCCGACATGATCTGCCCCGACTGGCAGTAGCCACACTGCGGCACATCGAGTTCCATCCATGCCTTCTGCACCGGATGGGAACGGTCCTTCGACAGGCCTTCAATCGTGCGGATTTCCTTGCCGACCACGTTCTCGACGGGAGTCACGCAGGAACGTGTCGCAGAGCCGTCGACATGGACGGTGCAGGCGCCACAGAGTGACTTGCCGCAACCGAATTTCGTCCCGGTCATTCCCAGGTGATCCCGCAGCACCCACAGCAATGGGGTGTCCGGCGAAGCATCCGTTTCCAGTGATTGCCCGTTGACCTTAAGCGTAAGCATGCATATCCCCCTCAAAAAGATACTGTCCGGGCAGTGGCTTGGTGGCGCACTGCACTGCCGGCGACCCACCCGCCGCCACGACTGCCCTGATCCTACCCCCGTTGCGTTGTGACTGCTACGGCCCCGTTAGGGGGAACCGGAACCCACCCGATAGCGTCTGAGTGGACA
This sequence comes from uncultured bacterium, assembly GCA_963978075.1. Taxonomy (GTDB): domain Bacteria; phylum Pseudomonadota; class Gammaproteobacteria; order Steroidobacterales; family Steroidobacteraceae; genus CAIKZZ01. The sequence continues at coordinate 6,753 of CAXBRZ010000044.1, forward strand.
GTCGTCGCGGGAGGCAATTCTGTTATCGTCAGCCGGATGTTCGAGCAGCACGCGCAGTCGCCGGGGCGAATCCGTGGATGGCTTCTGGCCTTCCTCGTGGCCGCCTATGTCAGCGCCCAGGCGGTGGCGTTGCTGCATGCCGCGCGGCACCTGTCACCGGATCGGTCTCTGCCGCACGCCACGGCTTGCGTCATGTGTGCGGTGGCCGCCGAGGCGGGCGGGGCGCCCGAGATGCGCCTGCCGGGGCCGCAGTGGGTGGCCCGCCGGCACGAATCGCCGGTCGAGTCGCTTTTGCTGCAACGCGGCACCAAGGCCGTCAGCGCCTATCAACCACGCGGCCCGCCATTGCCCGTCTAGGCGAACGGTGCTGGACCCCGCCCGTCTGGAGGGGGGTGTTTGCGTGAGTCGATTGTGAATTAACCTCATGAAATCTCTGGGTAAAAATCCCGTTGCGCTCGGTGCGTGCGCCCTGCTTGCGGTCATCGCGACCCCGGCCCGTGCTGACCTCGCGGAAACGCCCGTGGAAGGCGAACTGACGGAGATTCAGGTGACTGCGCGGCGTCTGGACGAAGCGCGCAACCAGTTGATGCCGGAGGTTGGCGCCAGCGAATACCGGCTGGGTACGGAGGACCTTAAAAATCTCCCGCTGGGCGAGTCCACTCCGCTTAACCAGGTGCTTCTGCGTGCCCCGGGAGTCACCCAGGATTCCTTCGGCCAACTGCATGTGAGGGGTGATCATGCGAACCTTCAGTACCGTATCAACGATGTGGTCATTCCCGAATCCATCGCCCTCTTCGGGCAGGCGCTCAATCCCAGGTTCGCCAACGAAATCAGCCTGCTGACCGGAGTGCTGCCGGCCCAATACGGCTACCGGACCGCGGGCGTCGTCGATATCCACACCAAAGGATCCCAATACCGCAACGGTGCAGAACTGGGGGGGATGACCGGCACGTCCGGCCATCTGGAACTGAACGCCGAGGTCAGCGGAGCGCGGGAGGCGTGGTCGTACTACGCCACCGCGGGGCACCTCAGTAACGATCTTGGGATTGAAAACCCCCGACCGACGGCGAAGGCACTGCATGACCATACCGACCAATGGAACGGCTTCGCCTATCTTGCTCACGTGCTGCCGAACGCAGCACGCATCAGTTTCATGTCCGGTTGGACGGATGACGCATTTCAGATTCCGGTGAGGCCGGGGCAGGCAGCCGATTTCGTTCCGCCAGGCACGACGGCGAGGGACGCGGCAGCGCTGGATCAGCGGCAGCGTGAAGGAAACCGCTATGCCGTTCTTGCTTATGAAAATGCGCCCGGCAGCCAGGTCCACTATCAGGTCGCGCTCTACGACCGCGATTCCGCCGTGCACTACTTTCCCGACCCTGAGGGCGATCTTGCGTATACGGGCGCTGCGGGCGACATCGCTCGCTCAAACAGGCGCAGGGGCTTGCAGTTCGATGCCAGTGGCGCAGGCGAACGCCATACGATCAGGGCGGGATTTACCGTACACGAGGAAACCGCGCGCACGCAGGCGTCAACAGCGGTCTATCCGCTCGATCCGTACGGCGCGCCGATCTTCCAGGTCGTCACCATCGACGAGCGTGCTGCGACCCGTTCGCGTCTGTGGGGCGGCTATCTGCAGGACGAGTGGCACCCGGTCGAACGCTGGACGGTCAATGTGGGGACGCGATTCGACCGCGCTGACAGTGTGCTGAGCGAGTCGCAATGGAGTCCACGATTGGGAATCGTCGTCGAACTTGATGGCGGCGTGACCCTGCATGCGGGGTATGCGCGATACTTCACTCCGCCACCCACTGAGAAAATATCCAGCCAGTCGGTATCACTTTTCACGGGCACCACAGGAGCGCCGCCGTCGACCGAGAACGCGCCGGTAAGATCGGAGCGCTCTCATTACTGGGATCTCGGGGTGATGGCAACGATGTCACCTCATTTGACGGTGGGCATCGACGGTTACTACCGGAAGGTGAAGGATCTTGGCGACGAGGGACAATTTGGCCCGGCCGTGCTGTTTTCGCCGTTCAATTATGCGCAGGGCCGCATTGTCGGCATCGAGACGACCATCAACTGGCGCCACGATCTCACGAATGCCTATCTCAACGTGGCGTGGGGAAATGCGCAAGCCAAGGGCATTGTGACCGGACAGTACAATTTTGCAGAGGATGAGATAGCGGCACTGAGTCGACAGTGGATACCACTGGACCATGACCAGCGGTGGACGCTGTCAGGCGGTATCGCCCGTTCGTGGGGGTCTTCCAATCTGAGTCTCGACGTCATTGCTGGAACCGGCCTGCGTTCAGGCAACCTCAATGCCGACCATCTGCCGGGCTATGCGGTGTTCAATTTCGCCATCCGGCGCACGGTCGATACGCGCATTTTCGGCGAGGTCGAGTGGTCCTTGTCCGTGATCAATCTTCTCGATCGTGTTTACGAATTGCGCGATGGAACCGGCGTGGGCGTGGGTGCACCCCAGTGGGGCCAGCGCCGCTGCGTCTACCTTGGCTTCAGTCGTGCCTTCGGCGGCTAATCCGTCCCGGCGCTCCCAAACTGCAGTGCCGCCAGACGGGCATAAAGGGGGCTCGATTCAAGCAACGATTCGTGCGTTCCCTCGCCCACGATCGAGCCATGGTCTACAACAATGATCCGGTCGGCCTTCAGGACGGTGGCCAGGCGGTGGGCGATGATCAGCGTCGTCCTGCCGTGCATCAGGCGTTCAAGTGCCGATTGGACCAGGCGCTCGCTCTCTGAATCCAGTGCGCTTGTGGCCTCGTCAAGCAACAGGATCGGCGGATCTTTCAGTACGGCACGGGCGATCGCCAGCCGCTGCCGCTGACCCCCTGACAGCCGCAGGCCCTTCTCGCCGAGGAACGTGTCGTACCCCTCGGGGAGTCTCTGCAGGAATTCATCGGCTGCAGCCATGCGCGCCGCACTCTCGATATCGGCGTTGTCCGCTGCGGGTTGACCATATCGAATGTTTTCCCGAGCACTCGTTCCGAACAGCACCGTGTCCTGCGGGACAAGGGCAATCTGCCGGCGCAATTCCAACGGGTCGAGCAAGGCCACATCGATGCCGTCCACCGTGACGCGGCCAGCAGAGGGGTCGTAAAACCGCAGCAACAACTGGAATGCCGTGGATTTGCCAGCTCCGGAAGGGCCTACGAGTGCAACGGTCTCGCCGGGGGCAACCGACAGGTCAAAGCCGCGCAGTGCCGCCGAATCCGGCCGGGAGGGGTAGTGGAACGTGACGTTTTCAAAGTGAATGCGCCCCGAGGCGCGCGCCGGCAGATGCAAGGGATTGTCAGGCGACCGAATCGCTGGATGTGATTCCAGCAGTTCGGACAGGCGTTCCATCGCGCCAGCGCCCCTTTGTATCTCGCCAAAAGTCTCGCTCAGCATGGCAGCGGAGCTGCCGACGTATACGGCATACAGCAGGAACTGGCCCAACTGGCCGCCGGTCATCGAGCCGGAGAGGACCTGGTGCGCGCCGAGCCAAAGGACCGCGGTGATGGCGCCGAATACCAGTGCCGTTCCCAGTGCCGTCAGTGTTGCGCGAACGCGCGTGCGCGCGATCCCTGCCTCAAATCCGGCGGCGACCGCGGTGTCGTAGCGTTCCCGCTGCAGTTCCTCGAGCGTGTACGCCTGGACGGTCTGGATGGCGTTCAGGGTTTCGCCGGCAAGGCCGCTGGAATCCGCAACCCGGTCTTGGGCCTCGCGCGAGAGCCTGCGCACCTTTCGGCCGACCACAATGAGCGGAATGACGATGACCGGCAGAAACAGGGCGAGGGCGCCCGTCAGCCACGGACTCGTCAGTGTGAGCATGACGATCGCGCCCAGGAGGTTGATGGTCGAACGCAAGGCGATCGACAGGGATGATCCAGCGATTGTCTGGACGAGGGTCGTGTCCGTATTGAGACGAGACAGCACTTCGCCGGTCTTCGTGACTTCGAAGAACGTCGGATCCATGGCGATGACCCGGGCGTAGACCGCCCGACGCACGTCGGCGACCAGGCGTTCCCCAAGCCATGTGACGTGATAGAAACGCAATGCGGCGAACGCACCGAAGACGGCTGCTGCGAGCAGAAAACCCACGAAATAGCGGTCAATCGCAACCGAGCTTTGTGCGGCAAGGCCATAGTCGATCATCTGTCGCAGGGCGACAGGCAGCGCCAGCATGGCGGCTGCGGCGACGACCAAGGCCGCAAGCGCAAGCGCCATGCGATGGCGGTACGGTCTCAGGAAGGGCCGAAGTGCCGCCAGAGGTCTGAGACTGCGGTTTTTGGGGCGTTCTGTCGGGTGGTCACTCATGGCGGTCCTGGGTACTCGGCGAGGCTGGCAGAGTGTACCGGCCGCGCAGGCTGTCCGTCGGGCACCTGACCGGAAGCGACGGCCTGGGGGAACTTCAGGGAGGGAGGGGCGTCAAAATCGGGGCCGTCAGGTCATCCTGGCAAAGGCTGGGGCGTTAATTGGGAAAATGCGGGACCTGCGCAGGCCGCGAGAAGGGAGCGATTCCATGAAGGCACAAAAATTGGCGATCGGATTGGCTGCGCTTCTGGCGCTGTCGGCCTGTGTCGAGTCGCCGCCACCCCGCGCCTATTACCGTCATGCCTATCCTTCGCCGACGCCCGTGAGAGTCCAGGAGGTCATCGCATATCCGGCGCGGGGCCAGTCGCCCGAGCAACTGGACCGTGACCGCTATGAGTGCCATCGCTGGGCCGCGAAGCAGACGGGATTTGATCCGTCTCAGTCGCCATCCGCGCCGTCACCCGGTTCTAAGCCCGAACCGGTGCCGGGTTCGGGAGTTGCCGTAGGCGCCATCGCGGGTGCGGTACTGGGCTCGATCATCGCGCCGCGAGGCAGCGAGGGTGGCGGCGCGGTCGTCGGCGCCATCACCGGTGGGGCAATCGGCGCCGCCACGGAGAACGCGGAACGGGCGGAGTCCCAGCGTGACCGCGCCTTGGCCGGAACCGCCGGATTCCATGGTGAACGCGCCGGCGCCTATCGCCGTGCCCTGAGCGCCTGTCTGGAAGGCCGCGGCTATTCGGTGAAGTGAGCACGGACGTGAAATTTCGGACCTCGTCGTTTCTGCTGGCAGGGTGTCTTTCGGTCTTTGCGTCGAATGCCCACGCCGAGCCGCGAGACCACCGCGACCATCGTGGATTCGATCCGCGGGAGAGCCGTGCTTATGCGCCGCCGGGCTCGGTGGCGCCCAGGCTGCCGCGGGATACGGTTGAGTTGCGCCATGGCGGCGGGCGCTACCGGTATCACTCGGGCAGTTGGTATGCGCCAAGGGGGCCGCGCTGGGTGGTTGTGGCGCCGCCCTTCGGCATTTTCGTGCCCATGCTGCCGGGCGTGTATTCCACCTTGTGGTGGGGCGGAGTGCCGTACTACTACGCCAATGATGTGTACTATGTCTGGCGGGAAAACCGTCATGCCTACGAAGTAGTGCCGCCGCCGGAAGGGCCGGCGGACGCGATAGCGGCCTCGGATCCCATTATTTACCCGCGCGAAGGGCAGGATGATGCGCGGCAGGCAGAGGACCGCTATCAGTGTCACCGATGGGCGAGCGACCAGACACACTTCGATCCTACGAAGCCTGGCGGGGGCGTGAGCCAGGATGGCGGCGTCGCTCGCTCCGACTATCTGCGCGCCATCTCGGCCTGTCTGGAGGGTCGCGGGTATTCGGTCAAGTGACTCGTCGTCTGGCGGTCGGCCCATTGCTGTTAGTGCTGGCTTGCGTTGCCGGTTGCACGAGCGGGCCGAGGCTCTCGGACCGGCCGGCATCCAAC
>CAXBRZ010000045.1:0-12496 GCA_963978075.1 uncultured bacterium
GTTCCGGAGGAACGTCCGGGTGGATACCATGCCCAAGGTTGAAGACGTGACCATGTCCGTGCCCGAAGGACGCAAGAACGCGACCCACTTCCTCGCGGATCGCCTTGGGCGGCGCGTAAAGAACGGACGGGTCAAGATTTCCCTGCAGCGCCACACGATCGGCAACCGCCGCGCGGGCAGTCGCCAGATCAGTGGTCCAGTCAACGCCCAGGGCATCAGCCCCGCTTTTGGCCATGTCGGACAGCCACGCGCCTCCACCCTTGGTAAACAGGATGACGGGCACACGACGGCCGTCGGCCTCACGCGTCAGCCCATTCACAATTTCAGTCATGTAGCGCAGGGAAAATTCACGGTACGCCGCGGGCGCAAGAGCGCCGCCCCAGGTATCAAACACCATCACTGCCTGTGCGCCCGCGGCGATCTGGGCATTCAGGTAATCGGTTGTGGCCTGCGTGAGGCGTGCCAACAGCCGGTGCAATTCAGCCGGTGCGCCATAGAGCATGCCTTTGATGTGCTGGAAATTCTTGCTGCTCCCGCCTTCCACGACATAAGTGCCAACGGTCCAGGGGCTGCCGGCAAAGCCGATCAGCGGAACCTGGCCGTCCAATTCACGGCGGATCAGCCTGACGGCATCCATGACGTAGCGCAGATCGGTTTCCGGATCGAGGGTGCGCAATGCGTCGATGTCCCGAGCCGAGCGTACCGGGCGATCGATGCGCGGACCTTCGCCCGCTTCGAATTCGAGGCCGAGCCCCAGTGCGTGCGGAATCGTCAGAATGTCGGAGAAGAGAATCGCAGCGTCCAGCGCGTAGCGCCGCAGCGGCTGCAGCGTCACCTCGCAGGCAAGTTCAGGATTCATGCAGAGCTTGAGGAAACTGCCCGCCTGCGCGCGCGTGGCCCGATACTCGGGCAGATAACGGCCCGCCTGACGCATCATCCAGAGCGGGGTACGCGGCGTGGGCTCGCGCAACAGCGCCCGCAGGAACACGTCGTTACGAAGCGGCGCCGTCACGGTCAGGCCCCCGGGCCGCAGACGGCGAGTATGGAGGCCTGGATGGCTTCGGCAGCCGCACGTGGGTCGGCCGCATCACGGATCGGGCGGCCGACCACGATGTAGTCGGCGCCAGCCGCGAAGGCGCGCTCGACGGTCAGGACCCGCTTCTGGTCGTCCTCGGCACGATTGTCGACCGGTCGGATTCCCGGCGTCACGACCATCAGCTTGTCGCCCAGTTCACGCCGGATCGCCTCCGCTTCGATGCCGGACGACACGACGCCGGCGCAGCCGGTCGCAAGCGCCCGACGGGCACGGGAAATCACGAGTTGCTGGACGTCACACTGGAATCCGAGATCGTCAAGATCGCCTCGGTCCAGACTGGTCAGGACGGTAACGGCCAGGATCTTGACGTCGGTGGCCGCCTCTGCGGCAGCCTCCATGATGCTCTGGTTGCCGTGCACCGTCGCGAAGGTGACGCCTCGACCGTTCAACTGACGGACCGCATTGGCCACCGTCGCGGGTATGTCAAAGAATTTGAGGTCCACGAAGACTTTCTTGCCGCGCGCGACCATCCAGTCCAGCAACTCGAAATAGCCACCGGCCATCATGAGTTCGAGGCCGAGCTTGTAGAAGACCACGGAGTCCCCGAGCGTCTCGACCATCTGTCGGGCAGCTTCGGCATTGGGAACGTCGGTGGCGAAAATCAGTCGTTCGCGCGCAGGAATGGTTTTCATCAGGCCATTATGCCACGGGGGGCGGGGCGGAGAGGCCGTGGAGACCCGCAGTCCTGCACGCCGGGTCAGGATGCGGCGGCGGGATCGTGTACCCGGGCGTGTTCCAGGATGGCATAGCGGTCGGTCATGCCGGCCACGTAGTCCGCCACGGCCCGGGCACGGCCGTTGGCACCCTCCCGGACTTCAAGCCGTTCGGCAACCTGCCGGTGCTCCTCCGGGAGCAGGCGCAGATCCGCCTGAAAGGACTCGAAAAGCTCGCGCACGACGCGACGGGCCTTGGTTGTCATCCTGACGACCCGATAATGCCGGTACAGGTTCTCCCGCAAAAAGAGCTTCAGTTCGCGATGCTCTGCGGCAATGCGGTCGGAAAAGCCGACGAGCGGAGCGTGCGCGGCGCGGACCTCTTCAATCGCGCGAGGATTGGTCTCGCGAAGCCGCTGACGGGTGGTGTCGATGAGGTCATTGATGACTTCGTTGATCATCCTGCGGATGACTTCGTGAATGTGTCGCCTTTCCGTGAGTCCTGGGTAGCGTCTCTCGACGTCCGCGTGGTGACGCGAGAAAAGGGTTATGTCACGCAGGGACGCAATGTCCAGCAGGCCGGACCTCAGGCCATCGTCCACATCGTGGTTGTTGTAGGCAATCTCGTCAGCCACATTAGCCAGCTGTGCTTCAAGCGACGGCTGCCGCTTCTCCAGAAAGCGACGGCCCAGTTCTCCCAACTCCCGCGCATTGCGCGCAGAGCAGTGTTTCAGAATGCCTTCCCGGCACTCAAAGGTTAGATTGAGGCCGGAAAATTCGGCGTAGCGCTCTTCCAGTTCGTCGACCACCCGCAGTGACTGCAGGTTGTGCTCGAAGCCGCCATGGTCACGCATGCACTCGTTAAGCGCATCCTGTCCGGCATGACCGAACGGCGTGTGTCCAAGATCATGGGCGAGGCAAATGGCTTCGCAAAGGGTCTCGTTCAGCTGAAGCGCACCGCAAATAGACCGACCGATCTGCGCCACTTCAAGGGAGTGGGTCAGACGCGTGCGATACAAATCCCCTTCGTGGTTCACGAAGACCTGCGTCTTGTACTCCAGTCTGCGAAAGGCGCCGGAGTGAACGATACGGTCTCGGTCTCTCTGAAATTCGCCCCTGTGGCCATTCGGCAGAGGTTCAGGATGCATCCGACCCAGCGACTCTTTCTCATGGGCTGCGTAGTCGGCGAGCAAATTCATGTCCCCATCTCCCGCTGAAGGACCGCGGTCAGCGCTTGCGCGGGATAGTCCGCGGTCACAACCGCCTCGCCCAGCGAGCGGAGCAGCACCAGACGAATGCGGCCATCCTTGACCTTCTTGTCGAGCGACATCAGACGCAATGCGGATTCGGCGCCGAGTCGTGGCGCGGCGGTCGGCAGGCCGGCGGCCGCGATCAGGTCGCGTACACGACGGACGTCCGTCGCATCTATCCAGCCCAGTTCGGCCGACAATTCGGCGGCGACGACCATGCCTGCCGCGACTGCCTCCCCGTGCAGCCAGGTGCCATAGCCCATCGCCGCTTCAATCGCATGACCAAACGTATGACCAAGGTTCAGCAGGGCTCGGGGCCCGGACTCGCGCTCATCCAGGGCGACCAGACGCGCTTTGGTGGCACACGAGGTTTTGATGGCGTGAGACAGTGCGGCAGGGTCACGCCCCAACAGGCGCTCCATGTTCGTTTCGATCCAGCAAAGAAATTCCAGGTCGGCGATGAGGCCATATTTGATCACCTCCGCCACACCTGCGCGCAATTCCCGCTCCGGAAGGGTCGACAGAGTGTCGATGTCCGCGATCACGACCGCGGGCTGATGAAAGGCACCGATCAGGTTTTTGCCTGCCGGGTGGTTGACGGCGGTCTTTCCGCCCACAGAAGAATCAACCTGTGAAAGCAAGGTGGTCGGAATCTGCGCGACGGCGATACCGCGGTTCCAGGTTGCCGCAGCAAAGCCGGCCAGGTCACCGATCACGCCACCGCCGAGTGCGACTACAGCACCGTCTCGGGTCATTCGGGCACCCGCGAGCGCATCGTAAACACGGGTCAGGGTCTGCTGCGTCTTGTGCGCTTCACCGTCGGGAAGGATGCATTCGTTGGTGGGGCGGTCGCCCAGCAACGCTCTCACTCGCGCCAGATACAGGGGCGCGACGGTCTCGTTGGTCACGATCAGGACCGGTCCACGCGGCAGGCAGTCTGCCAACAAGTCAGGCGAGCCAAGGAGCCCTGAGCCGATGTGGATCGGATACGAGTGATCCGGAAGGTCGATGCGCAGGGTATCAGGAGTGGTATTCACAGGAGGACGATAGCAAAAATGGGGGCGGGAACGGGATCAGCGGGCTGCAGAGTTCAAACTGGCAAGCCCCGTCATGATGGCCTCGGCAACCGCGGTCACCTTGCGCCGATCGGTGGCCACCGCCAGATGGGCTGTCGATCGGTACAGGGGCTCGCGGATGGCCATCAGATCCGCCAGACGGGCCGCAGGATCGGCCGTCTGCAACAGTGGCCTGTGCCGACTGTGCTGCGTGCGCTCTACCTGCTGGGCCACGGAGGCCTGCAGGTAGATGACGATCCCGCGATGGCGCAGGCGGTCACGGTTCTCGGGACGCGTCACGGCGCCGCCACCGGTGGCAAGGACGATACCCTGCCATTGCGTAAGATCGTCGATAACCGCCTGTTCCCGCTCGCGGAACCCGGCCTCCCCTTCCTGCTCGAAAATAAACGGAATGTCCACGCCGGTGCGGCGTTCGATTTCCGCATCCGCATCGATAAAGCGCTGGCCCCGCAGGCGCGCCAGGACCCGGCCAACGGCCGTCTTGCCTGATCCCATCGGACCAATCAGGAACAGATTGGCGGGAGGAGCGACGGAAGGGACATCGTCGGGCTTCGGAGATAACACCTCGGTCATGGCTTCATTCTATTGACCGCAGGCGCTGATGGGAACGTTCCGGCGCTTCGGCCGCCAACTTCTGGCGGCCGACGTCGCATTTGTTCGGCCCGTTGGCCGTTTCAGTTCGACGTGCCGCCCTCGTGCAAAATCTTCGGCGTCACGAAGATCAGAAGTTCGGCCTTGTTGTTCGTCTTGGTCTGGGTCTTGAAAAGGTTGCCGAGCAACGGCACGTCCCCGAGTCCTGGCACCTTGCTGGAGGAGCGTCGGTGTTCCGTCTCCATGATGCCGCCCAGTACAACGGTCTGCCCATCATTCACCAGCACTTCCGTGGTGATCGTACGGGTGTCGATGGAGGGAACCTGCCCGCCGGTCGCGCTCTGGACAAGTTGACCAATGCTGTCCTTGGTCACCGTCAGGTTCAGGATGACCCGGTTGTCGGGCGTGATCTGCGGCCGGACCTTCAGCGACAAGGTCGCCTTCTTGAACTGTGTCGTCGTCGCGCCCGAGGAGGCCGACTCCTGATAGGGAATTTCCACACCCTGCTCGATGGCCGCTTCTTTCTGGTTTGATGTAATGACATGCGGGCTCGAGACGATGTCGGCCCGATCCTCGGCCTGAGCTGCGGACAGCTCAAGATCCACGAGATAATTGCCAGAAAGTACGGATGCCGCAAGGCGTCCGGATGGATTGGCCACTGGCAGATTCACGTTGTAGCGATCAAGGTAATTTGACGCGCCCGAAGGAATCGTGACAGGAAACGGCGATGTCCCATTCTGCAGGTTCGTCAGCGCGGAACTTACGATCGTGTTGTTCGCAGCCGCGCTGCCCGACACCGACAAGAGCCCGTTCGAACCGTTTTGCTTTATGCCCGTGGCGCCGAGACGGACGCCGAGCTGACGACTGAAGTCGTCATTCACAATGACAACTCGCGATTCGATCAGCACCTGCCGGACCGGCACATCGAGAGTACCGATCAGGCGACGAATGTCGGCAAGTCGTTCGGCGGAATCCTGCAGCAGCAGCGTATTCGTGCGTTCATCAATGGCCACACTGCCACGCTGTGAAAGCAGAGAGTTTCCCGCCTTGCCCTTGATCAGAACGGCAAGATCCGCCGCCTTGGCGTAATTGATCTGTACGTATTCGGAGCGCAACGGAGCCAGTTCATCCACTTCCTTGCGGGCCTGCAATTCTGCCTTTTCCCGACTGGCGAGTTCATCGGCCGGACCCACCATGATGACGTTGTCACGCTTGCGCATGGCAAGGCCTTTGCTGCGCATGACGATATCAAGCGCCTGGTCCCAGGGTACGTTCTGCAGGCGCAGCGTAACGCTGCCCTGAACGCTGTCGCTGACCACAATGTTCTGGCCGCTTGTATCGGCCAGAAGCTGCAGCACTGCGCGGACGTCGATGTCTTGAAAATTAAGGGTCAGACGCTCACCGGAGTATTCTTTCTTGTCCTCCACGGCGTTGCCCTTGGCGTGCGCCTCGCGGATCTCAACGACGTACTGTTCGTCGCTTTGATACGCCAGGGTCTCAAATTCGCCCTTGGTCGCCATGGTCAGACGGGTTCCGCTGTCCGACCGGCGGGCATCCACGTAACTCGCGGGCGTCGCGAAGTCCGCGACGTCATAACGCTTCGCCATCTCCGCGCCGATGTCCGTACCGCCAAAGTCGATGATGACTCGCGATCCTTCCTGAACCAGGTTCACCGGTGTGTGTCGGTCGGAAAGACCCACAATCAATCGGCCAGTTCCGTCCTGACCCCGGCGAAAATCGATCCCGGAAAGCGTGCGGCCAACAACCAGCGCGGTCTGGGCGGGGTTCCCGGATGCCGAACTCGCCGGCATCGCCGGCGCCGCGCCGACCGTCACGATTAGTGTGCCGTTTTCGACGCGTGTCTCGTAGGGCAGTAGGCGCTCGAGGTTGAGGACAACCCGGGTCTTTCCGCCCGCTTCGGCGGCCACGATGCTGTCGACTCCGCCCGAACGGACGTCAATCTTGCGCCGGTCCAGCGCTAGCGATACGCCGGGCAGATCAATTGCGATTCGGGCGGGGCGGTCCACGGTGAACGCCAGTGGCGTCGGCGGTGGCGAACTCGTAACAAGCCGCAATTCCACCTGCTTGCCAGGCAAGGTGGCGACATGGATCGATTCAAGTCGGGAGGGCGATTCCTCGGCGCGAGCCATGAGGGCATTAAACCCCATGGGCAGAGCGAGTATGAAAATCGCGATGTTCCGAAGGCTCTTCAAGGGGTGCCCTACATTGGCATTCATGGCCTTCCTCTTTGCAATGCGCATGTTCAGTTGCCCGCGAGCTGAATTGAAGCCGGGCGTTCGGCATAGCCGCCAAGCCCGTTGGGAACAAGTTCAATCACCTTGATCTGCGAATCACTGATGGCAGTGATGCGACCGTCGTTCTGGCCGACATGATTGCCGGGCAGCACCCTGTGTACCAGTCCGTCGCGGGTCTGGATCAAGCCGTAGGTGCGACCCTGCTGGCGCAGCGTGCCGACAAGCTTGAGGGTATCAAGCGGATAATTCTCGAGGAATTCCCGACTCCGATGCGCATCCGGGCGGGGCTCGTTGCTGCCGCTGGCGGACTGGGGAAGGCTCGGCTGAAACGGCGACCTCAGACCGGTCGGATCATACTGGAAGCTTTCGTACGTCTTGACCTGGGGCAGAGGTTCCGGCTGCGCGCCCTGGCGCTTGCGACGTTCGTCCAGTTCCTTCTTCAAATCTCCCGTACCACCACCACACGCGCCGAGGCTCGCGAGCAGCGCGATGAAAACCAGCCATTTGCCGATCCTGCCCAAAGTCACGGGGCACCGGCCTTGCCCGTCTTGGCATCGGGCTTGTGCTCTCCCGGCGCCGTTTCGGCGTCGTCGAGGTAGCGGTAGGTTTTGGCAGTGACATCCAGCGTCAGCCGATCACCACTGGCATCTTTCCCGTCGGTCGAAATGGCAATGTCATGCAATGTCACGATACGTGGGAGCGCTGCAATCCCGCTCACGAAACTGCCGAACTGATGGTACGACCCCGACAGTCGTATCTTGATGGGGAGCTCGGCGTAGAAATCCTTGCGAACCTCAGGCGCGGGCTGAAACAACTTCTCCTGCAAGCCGGCTCCAAGGCCGGTTTGGGAAATGTCCACAAGAAGGCTCGGAACTTCGGTGCGTCCTGGCAATTGGCGAAGCATCGCTCCGAAGGAGCGTTGCATGTCGGCCAGTTGCGTACGGTAAGTGTCGAGGTTTGCGGCTTTCATCTGTCGCTGGTCAAACGTCGCCAGCAATTCCGTTTCCTGTGCCCGTGCCCGATCCAGCTCGGGCATCTGATTGCTCATGGGCAACAGGTAGATGAATACGCCGGAGAGCAGCAGGAAAATGACGCCGACGGCAAGGCCGCGAAAGAGCGTCGGCCACCTGCCGACGTCCTTGGGATCAAGCTGCTTCAGTTCGTCCAAAAATGTCACGGCTTGCCACCGACTCTCGGCCCGTGCCGCTTGATGTCGATCACCGGCTCTGGTTCAGCACTCTTCTGCATGGCGAAAAGAGTGAAATCAGAACCCGACCCCGATTTGGCAGTCTCGATGACTTGCAATTCCGGGTTCGTGAGCCAATCGGACGCCTCGATATTGCGCATGAAAGTCGAGATTCGGGTCGAAGACTGCGCGACGCCATGGAGTTCGAGTTTCTTCTCGCTCTGCTTCACGGCCGTCAGATAGACCCCCTCGGGCAGCGTCCGAACCAACTGGTCGAACACATGAACGATTTCCGGCCGGCTGCGCTGGAGCTTCGATATGATTTCCATGCGCGCCACGAGCCGCTTTTTTTGATTCTCAAGGTCGAGAATCTCCGTAATCTGCTTGTCCAGCGCCGCAATCTCGCGCTTGAGCAGCGCATTGCGCTCGTTCTGGCGATCAATCGCAGCCGTGATCGCCCAACTGGTGATCAGCGTGACGACGCCTGCCGCAAATACGGCCCCAACGACGGCAATGCCGAACTCCCGCTGCCGCCGCACGCGTTCCTGCTGTCGCCATGGAAGCAGATTGATCCGGCGCATCAGTCGAAACTCCGCAGCGCGAGGCCGCAGGCGGTCAGCAAGGCTGTGGCGTCCTTTCGCACGCCCTGTGCCTTTGCCTTCGAGGAAATCGTCATCTGCCCCAGAGGATCGCCCCGCTCGGTATCGATGCCCACGCGACTGGCGATGACGTCTGCCACGCCTAGAATATTGGCGCAGCCACCGCAGACGAGAATCTTCTGCGGATTCTCGCGCCCCGTACCCGAAGCCATATAGAACTGCAGGCTGCGGGTCACCTGTTGTGTCATGTCATCTATGAATGGGTCCAGGACCTCCGGCTGATAATTGGAAGGCAGTCCGCCTTCCTTTTTGGCCCGACCGGCCTCGTCGAAGGTCAGTCCGTAGGTTCTCATGATTTCTTCGGTCAGCTGCGAACCACCGAACGCAAAATCGCGCGTGTAGATCACATTGAGGTTCTTGAGGACGCTGAAAGTCGTCGTGCTAGCCCCGAAATCCACCACCGCAACCGTTGCGTCACCGTCGTGGGGCATCTGGTGTGTCATGAGCCTGCAGGCGTTTTGCAGCGCATAGGCCTCGACATCCACGATTCGGGGCACGAGACCGGCAGCGACGACAGCGGCCTGGCGCTGCTCGACGTTCTCGGTCCGAGTCGCCACGAGCAGTACGTCGACGAGTTCGGGATCTTTTTCCGATGGCCCCGTCACCTCGAAGTCATAACTCACTTCGTCCATCGGGAACGGGATGTACTGATCCGCCTGCAGGTCGATCTGCAGTTCGAGGTCCCGCGCAGGGAGGCTGCGCGGCATCTGGATGTTCTTCGTGATGACGGCTTCGCCTGAAATCGCCACCGCCGCCTCACGGGCGCGCGCGCCCGCCCGCTTGGCTGCACGGCGGATGGCGTCGCCGACCGCGTCGGCGTTTACGATGGCTTTTTCGTTGATCGCGTTGGGCGGCGTCGGTTCGGCGGCGTAGGCCTCCACCCGGTACTGCCCCCCGGAATGGGAGAGTTCGATCAGCTTGATCGAGGAGGTCGTGATGTCCAGTCCGATGAGCGGCCGGGCCGACGAACTGAACGGGAAGCGCCATTGGGGCAGCGAGAATTTCATAATTCCTTTAAAAACAAGATTTTATATGTCTTGTCGCCGCCTTTATGGGAGGTATCGAAGCCAACTTTATAGCAGTAAACTGTTAAATGGAACGTGATCGGGATCACGCTTGGGACTTGCCCCCTGGGCGGCCGCCTTCACGGACCCAGGTGGACGCTGCGCCCATGGTCCGGCACCGCTACTATGCGCACTCCCAACGGGCGGGGTCCAGTTCTTGGCAGCGTTTCTAAGTAACCCATCACACCGGCGAATCGCGCTCCTGGCGGGAAGCGCCTTCATTGGCGTGCTCGGGGCGATCTTTCTCGCCGGTGCCGGGGCGTACTACTACCTCGTGCCCGGTCTGCCGGACGTCGCGACCCTCCGGGACGTCCGGCTACAGGTACCCCTGCGCATCTACAGCCGTGACGGCAGGCTGCTCGCCCAAATCGGCGAGCAGCGCCGTACGCCGGTGCGCTTTGAGGATATTCCCAAGCCAGTGCTGAACGCCTTCATTGCCGCAGAGGACGACCGCTTCTATTCGCACGGCGGGATCGACAGCTTCGGCCTCGTTCGCGCTGCCATCGCCTCGGCGCTGACGGGGGAAGCCCGGCAAGGCGGCAGCACCATCACGATGCAACTCGCAAGGAACATGTTCCTCAGCCCTGAGAAAAACCTCCGGCGTAAATTGCGGGAGATTTTTCTGGCGCTGCGCATGGAGCATGAGTTCTCCAAACAGGAAATTCTCACGCTTTATCTGAACAAGATCTTTCTTGGGCAACGCGCCTACGGGATCGGTGCGGCAGCGGAGGTCTATTATGGCAAGCCTTTGCGCGAGCTTTCGCTTGGGCAAATTGCCACCATCGCGGCGCTGCCGAAGGCTCCTTCGACCCTCAATCCCGTCACCAACCCGGAGCGGGCGCAACAGCGCCGCAGTTATGTCCTGCGGCGGATGCTTGACAAGGGATTCATCACCAGAGCCGAGCACGACAGCGCGGATGCCGAACCGATCGCCACTTACGAGCACGGGCTGAAGGTAGAAGTGGATGCGCCGTACGTTGCCGAAATGGTCCGCTCCCAATTGGTCGAGAAGTACGGCGATGACCTTTACACCGCGGGCTACCGGATCTTTACGTCGGTCGACAGCCGTCTCCAGCGGTCGGCTGACTGGTCAGTCCGCGCCGCATTGCTCGAATACGACCGCCGACACGGTTGGCGTGGTGCGACGGGACACACCGATCACCCTCCTGGCAATGCGCTCGAAGCGATGCAGATGCTGGAGGCCTTTCCGGTCGTGGGAGGACTCGTTCCGGGCGTTGTCACCATCGCCGAGGCCAAGACGGTGCGCGTACTCGCCCGCGATGGCCGATCACTGGCAATTCCGTGGGACTCGGGCTTGGCCTGGGCCCGCCGCAACGGCGTCGGACCTCGACAGGCCGGCGATATTGTCGCCGTGGGTGATGTGGTCTACGTATTGCCGACTCGCGAGGGCAGTGCGCTTCTGGCTCAGGTCCCTCAGGCGCAAGGCGCTTTTGTGGCGCTCGACCCGCAGGACGGTGCCATCAGCGCACTGGTGGGCGGGTTCGATTACTACGCCAGTAAATTCAATCGGGTGATTCAGGCGCGCCGGCAGCCGGGCTCCAGTTTCAAGCCGTTCATCTATTCGGGCGCGCTCGAGCAGGGATTCACGCCAGCCACGATGGTGCTGGACGCACCGATCGTGATCGAGGGTTCGGGACTCGAGGGCCTCTGGCGCCCGGAGAACGACTCACGCCGTTTTTACGGACCCACCCGCCTGAGGGATGCGCTCGCGCGCTCGCGCAATCTCGTCTCCATCCGCATCCTGCGCACATTGGGCGTCGAATACGCCATCGACTATGCGCAACGGTTCGGCTTCGAGCCGGCAGAGCTGCCCCACAACCTCACGGTCGCCTTGGGAACCGCTCAACTGACGCCGCTGGAGATGGCGCGAGGATATGCCGTCTTCGCCAATGGAGGCTTCCGCGTCACGCCGTACCTGATTGACCGGGTGGAGGACGCATACGGAAAGGTCTTGATGGCCGCCCGCCCGGCGGTCGCATGCCGGGAATGTGACACAGCCGTCGAACCGCCGTTGCCGCAGCCGCCCGGCGCAACACCCTCAGAAACCCTGGCCGCCGATGCGGACAGCGCGACTCCCGCGGGTCCTGCACCCCGGCCCGACTACACGAACCTCGCACCACGCGTCATCAGTCCGGCCAACGCATTCCTCATGACCGACCTCATGCGGGACGTCATCCGCAAGGGAACGGGACGCAGGGCATTGGCACTCAAGCGTGACGACATTGCCGGCAAGACGGGGACCACCAACGACCGGCGGGACACCTGGTTTTCGGGTTTCAACGCCGATATCGTCGCGACAGCCTGGGTGGGGTTCGACCAGGAGCGTTCCCTGGGTGCCAACGAGGAAGGCGGACATACGGCATTGCCCATCTGGGTGTATTTCATGGGCGAAGCGCTCGCAGGAAAGCCCGAGCACCGACTGCCGCAGCCGGAAGGAATCGTGACTGCCCGCATTTCTCCCAATACAGGGGCCATCGCAAGGCCCAATGATCCGGATGCACTATTCGAATACTTTCTCACCGGCCGACTGCCCGGCGCCGGTGGACTGGCGGGTGACGGTGCGGGCGCGGCCACAGGCAAACCGGGTTCGGCAGGCGCGGAGGAGTCCATCTTCTGACCTCTCGCTGAGGCCGCTGCGCGATGGT
>CAXBRZ010000046.1:0-12455 GCA_963978075.1 uncultured bacterium
ACGGCGCGGCCGTCGTACACCTTGCGGACGTTGCGGACCTCGAGCATGGGACTCCGGAGGGCATGGGGCGTGGCGTGGCCCGGATGGGGGCGGGCCTCTTCAGGGCGGCGTCGGCGACACGGCGACAGTAGGGGCCAGCCCCGCGTGCGACAAGCCCCCGGCGGGGGTGATGCGCGTGCGGCCCGCGGCCGATACCATGGAGGCGGCCCACTCCGGGCCCCGAGCCCTTCCACGAGGAACCCGGCATGTCCGTGTCGCAGCCCCGTCCCTCCCGACCTCGCCTGCTCGCCTGCGTGCTCATCGCCGGCCTCGCCCTGATCGCCGGGTGCGGCCGGACGTCGTCGCCGCTCGCGCCCGCACCCGTGCCGCCGCTCGCGCAGCTCGCGCTGTCACCCCGTACCGACACGCTCGTCGTCGGTGGCGTGCGCACGCTCACGGTCACCGCGGTCGACTCCAGCGGCCACGCCGTCCCGGCCTCGGCACTGCAGTGGAGCAGCTCCGATGCAGCGGTCGCGACCGTCAGCGGTGCCGGTGCCGTCACCGCGGTGGGTGAGGGCCTCGCCCGCATCGTCGCCTCGGGTGGCGGACGCCGCGATTCCATGACCGTGTTCGTGCGCAGTGGCAGCGGTTGGATCGCGCAGGCCAGTCACACCGTGAACAACTTGAACGGCGTCGCGTTCCGTCCCGATGGCCGTACGGGCTGGGCGGTGGGGGATGCCGGCACCATCGTCGTGACGCACGACGCGGGTGTGACGTGGGGTGTCGAGACCAGCAACAGCGCGTACCGATTGAACGCCGTGGCCGTGGTCGGCGGGCGCGTGTGGGTCGTCGGCAACGGCGGGACCGTGCTCGTCTCGGACGGCGATGGCATCTGGACGCGGGTCACGACGCTCGCCGCGGGCGATGCGATCCGCGGCCGGGTAGGCCTGGATCTCATAGAGGCCCGGGTAGAGGTTCGCGATCACGACCTGACCGGCGAGCGGCGACGGCGTGATGCCGTCCGCCGCCAGGCGGTTCAGCAGCCCTGGAATGACCAGTCGGCGGCCCTGCAGCGCGCCTCGATAGCCGGCGCGGGCAACCGTCGCGGAACTCGCCACCGGCAGCAGTCCCGACACAAGACCCGACCTCGCCGTCCCGGCACGTTCATGAAAGCGTGACCGGGTGGGGCCGGGACACAGTGTCGTGACGGTGACGCCCGTGCCAGTGAGTTCGTACGCCAACGCTTCGGAGTAATGCAGGACGTAGGCCTTGGAGGCGTAATACGCCGCCAGGCGGGGACCGGGCTGGAAGGCCGCCGTCGAGGCCACGTTCAGGATACGGCCACTGCCACGGGCGACCATGGCGCCCTGAAACGCACCCGTGAGCCGCGTGAGGGCCAGCACGTTCACCCGCACCTGCGCCTCCTCCGCGCCCTCGGGAAGCTCCCGCGAGAGCCCCCAGGCACCGAAACCGGCATTGTTCACGAGTAGATCAGGCACCCCCGCGACCTCCCGGGTCCGCGCGAGTAGCGCCTCTACCCCGGCATCCGTGCCTAGGTCCGCGACCACGATCGCAACCGACAGCCCTGGCCGCACGATCTCGTCGGCCAAGGACTGCAGGGCCGCCTGATCGCGACCGGCCAGCACGAGCCCGGAAAAGTCGACGGCCGCGAGTCTTGCGACGTCGCGGCCGATGCCATGCGAGGCGCCCGTGACGAGCGCCCAGCGGTTCACGCTCAGCCCGCCGGCGCGTCCAGCGACGGCATGGCAATGAGCCAGAGGTTGGCTGCATTGGCCATACGCGGGAAGGCCTTGGCCTTGGTGAAGGCCTCGATGGCCTTGTCTTTCTTGCCGACGTGAAGATAGGCAATACCCAGCGTCATGTAGGCATCGTCGAGACGCTTCACCTTGGCGACGCGCTCGTCGGTAAGCCCGCGCTCGATCGCCTCGATCGCCTTGTCGTACTCACCAAACCCGAGATAGGCCAGTCCGACCTTCACGTCCGCCTGGCCGTTCTTGCCGGCACGCGCTTCCTTGTCCAACGAAGGCAGCAACTTCTTGTCTTCAGCCGTCAGCGTCTTGGACTGCGCCAGAAGCTTGCTGTTGCGATCGGTGGCCGCGATGAACTTCACCACGTCACGGCTCTTGCCCTGCTCGATCACCTTGAGCGCCTCGGCCGGCGCACCGGCATCCACAGCACCATCAGTGTAATTGACGTACTCGCTCTCGCGCGTCATCTCGTTGCGGTCAAAGAGCAGACGATACATGTTCAGCATTGCGAGCGCTTCTGCGTCCGCCTCGTAGATGCCGATCAGGTCGACCACGTACTCACGCTTCGGGAACTTGGCGACCAGGGTCTCCATGACGTCCTGCCGCTTCGCCTTGTTTTCCGTGCGGTAGTACGACACGTTCAACTGGCGCAGCGTGTCTTCCTTCGGCTCCGGCGTTGCCGCCTTGATCTTCTCGAGCCAGGGAATGGCCGCACCGTAGTCCTGCTGGATCAACTGGATCTGCGAGCCGAGGGTGTAAGCATCGACACTCTTCGAGGCGTCCGCCCACTTCTGGACCCACACCATCGCCTTGTCGTAGGCCTTGTTCTGGGCATTGATCTGCGCCAGCGCCTTGTAGTCCTTGATGCGCTCGTCATCGGGCATGTTCGCCGCGACGTCGAGCAACTGCTCGGTGAACTCCGCGTACAGACTGAAATCCTGCTTCTTCGCGGCCGCATAGGTCATCATGCGAAGGGACGTTTCCTTGTCGTAGGTCGTCTTCGCGGCGGCAAGTCCGGCGCGCGCGAGGGTCAGACCACCGTCAAAGTCACCCTTGCCCATCGCATCCTGGGCGGGCTTCAGTTGCTTGGCGACCGCGTCGGTGAGGGTTTCCTTCTTCTCCTTCTCCGCCGCGCCCGCCGAGGTGGCGACCATGATTGCCAGCATACCCGCCGTCAGCGGGGCCTTCAGTCGCGAAATCCAGTTGCTCATGTCAGCGCACCTCGTCGTTTAAGGGTTGGCCTCAGTTGCCTGCCCACATCTTCGCGGCCACCGCCATCCGCGGATCCGCCTTGGCCGCCGCGAACGCCTTGTCGGCCTCGGCCTTCTTCTTGAGCTTCGTGTAGCAGATGCCAAGCACCAGGTTCGCCTCGTCCGGACGGCGCACCTTGGCCACATGGTCGGCCGACAGACCGCGGGCGATCGCATCGGCCGCCTTGTCGTACTGCCCCATGGAGAAGTAGCGCAGGCCCACCTTCACGTCCGTCTCGCCGTTCTTGCCAGCCTTGGACTCGGCATCGAGCTGCGACAGTGTTTTCGCGTCCTCCGCCGCCCGGTCCTTGGCCTGCTTCAGCAGGGACTCGGCCTTCTCCTTGCCCTTGGCGCCGATCACCTTCTTCGAAAACGCCTTTTCGAGAACGTGTTGGGCCTCCGCCGTGGTGCCCTCGGAGAGCGCGAGGTCGGCCATCTTCGTGAAGTCGCCCTCGTCGGCCAGGAAGTCGCGCTCATAGCCGAAACGCAGCACACCGAGCATCGCGAGGTCATCCGGCTTCTTCGCCTCGATGTCCGCAAGCACCGCCTGGAACCACTGCTTGGCCGGGAAGCGGCGCAGCAACTCCTCGGCCACCGCCGTCGTCTTGCCCTTCTCGCCACCCTGCGAATAGCAGGTGTAACGCAGTTTCAGCACCGACTCGCTGGCTTCCTTGCCAGCCGGCGATGCCCTGTCGATCGATTCAAGTGCACCCTTGCAGTCATGGGCGCCGTACTGCAACTGCGCCAGCACTTCCCAGTCCGCGGCACTGCCCGCACCGGCCGCGAGATACGACTTCATCTCGTTCACGGCCTTGTCGTAGTGGTTGGTGGCGGCATAGATCGGCGCCAGTGACTTGTGGAACTGGACCTTCTCGGCCGCCGAGACGCCCTCGGTGTTGAGCAGTTGCTCCAGTGCTTCCTGCTGGTCCTGGACCCTGCCCGAAGCACCCGCCACCACCAGCAGCAACTTCAGGGCCGCAGTTTTTTCGAAGGACGATTTGGCGACACCATGTGCTTCTTTCGCCGACGCCAATGCCTTGCCGAGGTCGTGGCCCTTGTAGGCCGTGACGCCCGCGTTGTACTTTTCGGAAAACTCCGCCGAGGTCTGCGCCTGGGCATAGGCGCCCTGGGGAACCAGTGCGGCGACGCCAAGGAGACTGGCGATGAGCAGTCCGCGCGTGGCGCGCGAAAGGACAATGGCGAGCTTCGTCATCATATACCTCGGTAAAATCTTATTTAAATCAACATATTGAGAGCAAGCACCGGTCGTCGACAAGATTGCAGCGCGACCACCGGACCGTCAAAAAACGAATGGGCCGACAGAGCCGGCCCATTCTTCTACGCTCGACAACTCTCCGCAAGGCCCCTCGGCCTGCGGTTAGAGGTTTCCGCTCGCGTCGGCAACGAAACCGATCTTCTTGAGACCACCACGCTGCACCGCGAACAGGACGTTCGCGGCGAAGTCATAGCGGGCACGGCGGTCGATCTGCAGCAGCACTTCCGGCTGCGGATCCTGCGCCGCGGATTCCTTGATCTTCGCGATCATCTCGATCGGCGGAATCGACTCGCCGTTCCACGACACGGCGCCGTTGTAGGCAACCGAGATGTTGATCGGCTTGGCCGGATTGGCCGGCGGCGGATCGTTCGAGGCACGGGGAAGATCGATCTTGACCGAATGCGTCATCACCGGGAGGGTGATGATGAAGATGATCAGGAGAACGAGCATGATGTCGACCAGCGGCACGACGTTGATCGTCGTGTTGTAGTCGCCACTATCTTTATCAGAGGAGAAAGCCATCTTGGAGATGCTCCGGTCTTATTCCTGGTGAGGCGGTTCAGCGATGAACGCGACCTTGAGCAGGTAGTTACGCTGCAAGGTCGTGAGCACGTCCGCAACATAGGCATAGGTGACGCGCTTGTCAGCGCGGATCTGCACCTCGGGTTGCGGCGTCTGGGTCGCCTGGCTCTGCGCAAGAGTCGCCAGATCCTCAAGCGAGATCTGGCTATCGTTCCAGTAAACCGTGCCGGCGAAATCGACCGAGAGACTGATGTTCTCGGGTTTCGTTTCCGTCGGCACGTTTGCGTTCGTCGGAAGGACGACCTTGATCGCCTTCGTCGCCACCGGAATGGTGATGATGAAGATGATCAGGAGCACGAGCATGATGTCGACCAGCGGAACAACGTTGATCTCGTTGTTCAACTCGCCTTCTTTAATCGGGCCACTACCGCCTGCCATGAACCTGCTCCTCGTCTATCGTCTTAACGCTTCTGCTGGATGGACTCTTACTTCTTCGCTGCCGCGGCGGGCTTCGAGGAGGCAACGCGGCCGCCCGAGAGGATCGCCTGGTGCAGGTCGTGCGAGAAGTGCATGACGGCTTCGCTGATGCCCTTGTTGCGGCGCGTCAGCCAGTTGAAGCCGAGCACGGCCGGAATGGCGACGCCGAGGCCGATGGCGGTCATCCAGAGCGCCTCGCCGACGGGACCCGCGACCTTTTCGATCGAGGCGTTGCCGGACATGGCGATCGAACGCATGGCGTTCAGAATGCCGAGCACGGTGCCGAGCAGACCGACGAACGGAGCGGTGGCGCCGACCGACGCGAGGACGGCCATGCCCTCGTTGAGGTCGCTGTTGATCTGGTCGACACGACGCTGCATGTGGGTCGAGACCCAGTCGTGCATGTCGATCGTCTCGGTCAGTCGGCCCTTGTTCTTCTCGTGGTGGTTCACCGACTCCATCGCTTCGACGGCGATGGTGCGGAACACGTTCTCGTCACCGCCCTTGAGACGGGCGATGCCGTCGGCAATAGACGAGGCGCCCCAGAAGTCCTTGTCGACCGTCGACGCGTACTTGTTGAGCGCGTTCTGGTCGAGAAGCTTCACAATGAGGACGTACCAAGAGTACAGGGACATGACGACGAGGATCGTCAGCAGGACCTTGCTTACCGGACCGGAGTCCCAAAGGTCCTGAATACCAAAGTTCTGATGTTCCGGGGCTACCGCTGCTGCATCGGCCATGATCGAAGACCTCTGATGGGTTCAGGTAAAAGAAATTAAAACAACTCGAAAAAAATCGGAACGGCGTATCAGTTCGTAAGACGCCATGTCCACTTCATGCGCTGCCACGAGCCAATGGCTTCGTTGCCGACCTTCTGGGGCTCAAACTTGCCCTGGGCGGTCACGCACTTGGCGGCTGCATCGTCGAGGCGCTGAATGCCACTCGATGTTTCCACCTTGGTCTCGGTCACTTTGCCGTTCGGCGCGATGAACACGAGAAGCACCACCGAACCCTCTTCGCTCAGACGCTTCGAGGCGGACGGATAGTAAGAGGCGCACGCTTCGCCGAGGTTCGAACCCTTGGCGACTTTCGCCTGGGTGATCGGCGGCGGCTCGACCTTGGCCGGCTTCGGCTCGGGCTTCGGCTCGGGCTTGGCAACGATCGCCTGCGGAGGCGGCGGACCGGCGACGACCGGAAGGTCAACGAGCGGTGTCTGGACCGGCGGGGGCTTGAAGTCAGGCGGCGGCGGCGGCGGAGCTTTTTTCATCTCCTCCTCGACCTGCTTGACCAGACGCATGTCCAGCGCCTCGGCCAGCTGTGGCACGTACTTGAACGCCGTGGCAATGATGATGCCCATGGCGAGAGCGACGTGCAGTCCGATGACTACGAATCCAACGATGGCTTTACGAGAATACTTGCCGCTAGACATGGTCGAAGGGAGCCCCTAATTCTCCCAACTCAATCTCAGGTCCGAACCGGTCAGCCCTGTCAGTCGGACTGCCGAACCGGAGTGACGTCCGACCGGGGTCGGACTGAAAACCGCTGGTGCCTCCATCGCGGCGGGGAGAAGCCTCTTCTACCCCCCCGGGAAGTCAGCGGACAGGACGATAACCGCTGATTCACGACTCTGCAAGCACCAATTCACGAAGCGCAGTCAAGGAGACTCGCAACGATATGATCCCTCTTGCCTGACAACGATTTCGATATCGGCCATGACGGGCGATTTCAACGCTGTTTTTTCAGCGTTTAGGCCCCTTGGTCGGTGACGGCTCCGAGCGAGGCACTGCTGACCTCCCTGGCGTACTTTGCGAGCACACCTTTCTTGGGAGTGTTCTTCGGCGCTGTCCAGCGGGCACGACGACGCTTGAGCTCTGCCGCCGACACCTTCAGTTGCAGCAGGCGATGGCGTGCGTCGATGACGACCGCGTCGCCGTCCTGAACAAGCGCAAGCGGGCCGCCGACGGCCGCTTCGGGCGAGACGTGGCCCACCACGAAGCCGTGGCTACCGCCCGAGAACCGTCCATCCGTGATCAGCGCCACCTTGTCGCCGAGACCCTTGCCCATGATCGCCCCAGTGGGACTTAGCATCTCGCGCATCCCCGGGCCGCCCTTAGGTCCTTCGTAGCGGATCACGACCACATCCCCGGCTTTCACGGTCCCGTCGAGGATGGCCTGCAGGCTCGCCTCCTCCGAGTCGAAGCAGCGGGCGGTGCCCTCGAACCGCAACCCTTCCTTGCCGGTGATCTTCGCCACCGCGCCTTCCTCGGCGAGGTTCCCATACAGAACAACAAGATGACTGTCTTTTTTAATCGGATCCTTAAGTGACCGGACGATGCTCTGTCCGGCGGGATAATCCTTTACCGAGCGCAGGTTTTGCGCCACGGTGCGGCCGGTCACCGTCAGGCAGTCCCCGTGCAGCAGTCCGGCTTTGAGCAAGCGCTTCATCAGCGGCTGGATGCCACCGATGGCGATCAGTTCGGACATGAGGTACTTGCCGCTGGGCTTCAGGTCCGCCAGCACAGGCACCCGCTTGCCGATGCGGGTGAAGTCGTCCAACGTGAGGCGCACCCCGGCCGCCTGGGCGATCGCCAAGAGGTGCAGCACGGCGTTGGTGGAACCACCGAGAGCGATGACCACCGTGATCGCGTTCTCGAATGCCTTGCGGGTCAGGATGTCGGACGGCCGGACGCCTGCCTTGGCAAGGCGAACGACGGCTGCACCGGCACGCCGGCAGTCCTCGGCCTTGTTGACCGACACGGCCTCTTGCGCGGAACTGTTCGGCAGACTCATCCCGAGCGCTTCGATGGCGGAGGCCATCGTGTTGGCGGTGTACATCCCGCCGCAACTGCCGGGACCTGGGATCGCCGTGGCTTCGACTTCGTGCAGTTTGGCGTCACTGACGGTGCCGTTGGCGTGGCCGCCGATTGCCTCGAACACCGACACGATATCGCGTCGCTCGGCACCGGGCCGGATCGTACCTCCGTAGACGAATACGGCAGGCCGGTCCAGGCGGGCAAGCGCCATCATGCAGCCCGGCATGTTCTTGTCACAGCCGCCGATCGCCACCACGCCGTCAAAACCCTGCGCACCGACGACGGTCTCGATCGAGTCGGCAATGACCTCGCGCGATACCAGCGAGTAGCGCATCCCCGGCGAACCCATGGAGATCCCGTCCGAAACGGTAATCGTGTTGAAAATCCGGCTCTTGCCGCCGGCGGCATCCGCCGCGGCTGCCGCAGCGGTCGCCAGGCCGTCGAGGTGTACGTTGCAGGGCGTGATGTTCGACCAGGTGGTGGCGACGCCCACTGAGACCTTGTCGAAATCCCCGTCGACATACCCGACCGCACGCAACATCGCCCTCGCGGGCGTCTGGGCCACCCCGTCGGTGACGAGGCGTGAGTGGGCGCGAGGATCGACTGTGTTCTTTTTGCGGGTCATGGCTCTACCGTCTGGAGGAAATTCGGTGGACGTCGGGCGTGGGCGTCCGGCAGCCGCCTATTGTGGGGCGCCTCCCGACGATGCGCTACCGGCAATTACGCGGCGTTATTCGGACGGGTAGCTATCCTGCAGGAACCTCGTCACGGCCCTGAGCGTCTGGGCCTCCGCGCCCAATGGCCGTCCGGGCCGTTCCCGCGGGTTCCATGCATACAGGTCCAGATGCAGCCAAGGCAGCCCCTGCGGGACGAAGCGGCGCAGGAACAGGGCCGCCGTGATAGAGCCGGCAAAGCCGCTGGAGGACGCATTCTGCAGGTCCGCCACTTTTGACTGGAGTTCGTCCTCATAGCCTGGCCACAGCGGCATCGGCCAGACCGGATCCGCAGTGGCGCGACCTGAGGCCGCAAGCTTCTCGGCCAGACCCTCCTCGCTGGCATACAGCGCAGGCAGTTCGGGGCCGAGGGCAACGCGGGCAGCCCCGGTCAGGGTGGCGAAGTCGATCAATAGGTCTGGCTTTGCCTCCGCCGCGTAGGCAAGCGCATCTGCAAGGACGAGGCGCCCCTCGGCGTCGGTATTCGTGACCTCGACCGTCGGCCCGGCACGGGTTGCGAGCACATCGCCGGGACGGAAGGCGTTCGGTCCCACCGCGTTCTCCACCGCCGGAATGACCAGCAGCAGCCGCACCGGAATCCTGAGCGTCAGCACAAGGTCCGCTAGAGCAAGCGCAACCGCAGCGCCTCCCATGTCCTTTTTCATCAGCGCCATGCCGCTGGCAGGCTTCAGGTTGAGGCCACCGCTGTCAAAGCACACGCCCTTGCCGACCAGCGCCACTAGGGGGCCTTCGCCGCCGGCCCTCAGTGTGAGCAGCCGCGGCGGTTGTGCGCCTGACCGCCCCACGGCGTGGACCGCCGGAAAGCCCTTCGCAAGGAGATCCTCGCCCACCACTTCCTCGAACCGTGCGCCGTGCGCCGCGGCGACTTCCGCCACTTTGTTGCCCAGCTGCGCCGGACCGAGATCCTGGGCGCTGGCGTTGATCAGGTCGCGTGCCAAGGTGTCCGCCCGCACGACGGGGCCGAGGTCGGCGAGCGGGTGGCCGACGGGGGCCACGAAGCGTGCCGCGCACGGAGTGACGGCCTTGTATCGCGCAAAGCGATAGCTCGCGAGGGCGAATCCCAGGCCAAGGAGCTGCACCTCTTCCGCCGGCGTCGTTGCCGGGACCGTGTAGTCACCGGCGGGAAGACGGTCCGGGAGGCTCTGCGCCAGCGCGAGGTCAAGCCCGCGCGCACCCAGCCCGACCCACACCGTCCTTGGGTCGCCGTTCTGGCTGGCGCCCAGCACGAGCACCCGGCCGCGTTCGGCAACGAACCCGTGCGCCCTCACCCAGACCTGTTCTGCCCCCGACAGGCGAGAGACCTCCTCGTCAAGACGGGTCTCATTCACAAAGACAAGGGCACGTGGGGAAGGCGAAGTCTCAGGCGTCATAAGGATCGATCCGGAATTCAGGAAAAGGAACGGTCGGCCCATGTTCTACACAGCAGGACCCGCCCGGGACACCCGCGCGGCTCCCGGGGCGCATCATACCGAAGCGGGCCCGCGGACCCGGAACTCAGGCGAGCGTCGTGAGTGTAAATGCCGCTGTAAATGCGGCGCTTTCGTTGACAAGTTCGTGTTCTTTATGGTGTTATCAACCGTTCCTGACAACCTAGTCTGAAGATGAAGGCCCTGTGACACAAGCGCACGACTCCGCCGCCGCCCTGCCCTTTCGCGAACTGCTGCGAGGCGTGCTGCTTGCGGATCTCCTTCTTCTTCGTACCGAGGGGTGCGGGATCCACGGCTGAGCGAACATCGCCACCAACACAGGAACCCCGCACCGGCAAGCCGAGGCGGGGTTTTTTTTAGGTTCTGCTGGATTGGATCAGTCATCAACTTCAACTGCAGATTTCATCGTTTAACGACATCACTCTCGGAGCACATCAATGCGGATTTACTCGGCGAAGGACGTTGATCAGAAGGCGCTCAAGGGCGCGACCATCGCGATCGTGGGCTACGGCAGCCAGGGTCGCGCACACGCGCTGAACCTCAAGGACAGCGGCTTCAACGTAGTCATCGGCGCCCGCAAGGGCGGCGCGAGCTGGAAGAAGGCGCAGAAGGATGGCCTGAAGGTTGCCGAGCCGATTGATGCGGTCGTCGGTGCCTCGCTGGTCGCCCTGCTGACCCCGGACATGGCACAGGCCGCCGTCTACAACGAGATCAAGGGTCACCTCGCCACCGGCGCAGCGCTGCTGTTCGCCCACGGCTTCAACATCCACTTCGGCCAGATCAAGCCGCGCAAGGACCTCGACGTCGTCCTGATCGCGCCGAAAGGCCCGGGCGACCTGGTCCGTCGCCAGTACCAGCAGGGGCGCGGCGTCCCGTGCCTGATCGCGGTCGCGCAGAATGCCACCAAGAAGGCCAAGGCCAAGGCACTCGCCTACGCCCACGGCATCGGCGGCACCCGCGGTGGCGTGCTTGAGACCACCTTCGAGGAAGAAACCGTCACCGACCTCTTCGGCGAGCAGGTCGTCCTCTGCGGCGGCGCCACGGAACTCGTGGTCAAGGGCTTCGAGACGTTGGTCGAGGCGGGTTACAAGCCCGAAGCCGCTTATTACGAGTGTCTGCACGAACTTAAGCTGATCGTGGACCTGCTGCAGGAAGGCGGCATCACGAAGATGCACGAGTTCATTTCCGAGACGGCCAAGTGGGGCTGCTTCGTGACGGGCACTCGGATCGTCAACAAGTCCACGAAGAAGGAAATGAAGAAGGTCCTCACCGAGATCCAGAACGGCAAGTTTGCCCGCGGCTGGATCCGCGAGAACAAGACCGGCAAGAAGCGCTACCAGAAGGAGCTGAATGCCGACATCAAGCACCCGATCGAAAAGGTCGGCCGTCAGCTGCGCGCACGCATGCCGTGGCTGGAGCAGGGCCGCTAAGACTGACCAGGAGAGTCGCCATGTCACACCGAGATCCGAACCGCGTCATCATTTTCGATACCACCCTCCGCGACGGCGAGCAGTCCCCGGGCTGCAGCATGACCCCGCCGGAGAAGCTTCGAATGGCGAAGGCGCTTGCGGATCTCGGTGTCGACGTGATTGAAGCGGGCTTTCCGGCCGCCTCACGTGGCGACTGGGAATCGGTCCAGACGATCGCCCGCGAGATCCGCGGGCCGATCATCTGCGGCCTCGCGCGCTGCAACACGGACGACATCGACAAGGCGTTCAGCGCGATTAAGGACGCTCCGCGCCATCGCATCCACGTCTTCCTCGCGACGAGCGCAATCCATCGCGAGCACAAGCTCAACATGGCCAAGGAAGAAATCATCCGCACCGCAGTGGAAGGCGTGCGTTACGCCAAGACCCTGTGCGCGGACATCGAGTTTTCTCCCGAGGATGCCTCCCGCACGGAACTGGAGTTCCTCGCCGACGTCGTGAGCGCGGCCATCGCCGCCGGCGCCACGACGATCAACGTTCCCGACACTGTCGGATACTCCACACCGCAGGAATACGCGGAAATCTTCCAGTATCTGAAGAAGAACGTCGCGGTAATCGACGACGTGGTGCTCTCGGTGCATTGCCATGACGATCTGGGCATGGCCGTCGCCAACAGCCTCTCCGCGGTCCATGCCGGTGCCCGTCAGATCGAATGCACCATCAACGGTATCGGCGAGCGCGCCGGCAATTGCTCACTCGAGGAAGTTGCCATGGCCCTCAA
>CAXBRZ010000047.1:0-12200 GCA_963978075.1 uncultured bacterium
GGCATGGCGTCGGTGCGCTTCATCTGTGGCACGAACTCGGTTCACCGACAGCTGGAGGCGCGCCTGGCCCGTTTTCTCGGGATGCAGGACGCCATCCTGTATTCCTCATGCTTTGACGCCAATGGCGGACTGTTCGAAACCTTGCTGGGCGAAGACGACGCGATCATCTCCGACGCGCTCAGTCATGCGTCCATCATCGACGGCATCCGCCTGAGCAAGGCGCAGCGCCTGCGCTACGCGAACCGCGACATGGGCGAACTTGAGGCTCGCCTGATCGAGGCCAAGGACGCGCGCACCCGACTGATCGTCACGGACGGCGTGTTCTCCATGGACGGCACCCTCGCGCCACTCGCCTCCATCTGTGATCTGGCGGACCGGCATGGTGCCCTCGTTGTGGTCGACGACTCGCACGCCACGGGCTTCGTCGGCCGCAAGGGTCGCGGCACACCGGAAGCCTGCGGCGTCGAAGGACGCATCGACTTCCTCACCGGCACCCTGGGCAAGGCCCTAGGCGGCGCGGCCGGAGGTTACGTGGCAGGTTCCCGGTCGGCCGTAGAGTGGTTGCGGCAGCGCTCCCGGCCTTACCTGTTCTCGAATTCCATCCCGCCGGTCATTGCCGCAACAACGCTGTCGGTGCTGGAACGTGTCGAGGGCAGCGATGCGCTGCGCGAAACGCTGGTCGAAAATGCCACCTACTTCCGGTCCGGCATGACGCGGGCTGGCTTCAAGCTCATCGACGGCTCGCACCCGATCATCCCGGTCATGATCGGCGATGCGGCGCTCGCAGCCCGCATGGCGGACCGACTGCTTGAACTCGGCATCTATGTCATCGGCTTTTCCTTCCCGGTGGTCCCGCGAGGAGCGGCACGCATCCGCACGCAAATGAGCGCGGCGCACAGTCGCGAGCATCTCACTCGTGCCATCGAAGCCTTCACCACCGCAGGCCGCGAACTGGGCCTGATCCCTTAAGGACTTCTCGCCATGAAAGCACTGGTTAAATCCCGCGCAGAACCGGGCATCTGGATGGAACAGGTGGCCGAGCCAAGCATCGGACCCAACGACGTGCTCATCCGCATGCGCCGTACCGCGATCTGCGGCACCGACATGCACATCTGGCATTGGGATGACTGGGCGAAGCGCACGATCCCAGTCCCGATGCAGGTCGGTCACGAGTACTGTGGTGAGGTCGTTGATCTCGGCAGTGAAGTACGCGGCCTTGCCATTGGCGACCGAGTCTCTGGCGAAGGCCACATCACCTGTGGATATTGCCGCAATTGTCGCGCCGGACGTCGCCACCTGTGCCGGAACACACTTGGCGTGGGCGTCAACGTGCCGGGATGCTTCGCCGAATACATGGCGCTGCCCTCCTCCAACGTATTCAAGCTGTCTTCCGCGATTGATGACGAAATCGCCTCGATTCTGGATCCGTTCGGCAATGCCACCCACACGGCCCTGTCCTTCAATGTCGTCGGCGAGGATGTTCTCATCACCGGCGCCGGACCGATCGGCATCATGGCCGTCGCGGTTGCAAGGTATGCCGGCGCCCGCCATATCGTTATCACGGACGTAAACCCCTACCGACTGGAACTCGCCCGCAGGATGGGCGCCACACGCGCGGTCGATGTGCGGCACGAGTCGCTGGACGCCGTCATGCGTGAACTTGGCATGGAAGAAGGCTTTGATGTCGGCATGGAGATGTCCGGCGTTCCCTCCGCCTTCCGCGAAATGCTGCGTACGATGCACCACGGCGGTGCCATCGCGATGCTCGGCATCATGCCCAAGGACACCGGCATCGCCTGGGACGAGATCATCTTCAAGGGCCTCGTCGTCAAAGGCGTCTACGGGCGGGAAATGTTCGAGACCTGGTACAAGATGTCGAGCATGCTGCAGAGCGGTCTCGACATCCGGCCGGTGATTACGCACCGCCTGCCGGTCAGCGAATACCGTTTCGGCTTTGAAACCATGGCCTCGGGTCAGAGCGGCAAGGTAGTCCTCGACTGGACCGCCTGACTTTTCGCTGTCAAACGCAAGAAGCTTGCGACCCTGCCCTGGATTTGCGATGGGTCTGATGCATCCACAGCACGTGGTCACGCAAGGGCCGTGACCGGCGCATTGCGCGGCGGGGCTACCTTGCGTCGCAACCGCAATAAAGGAACAGGTTTCGCGGATCCTCGAGCATGCCCACTGCGCGGACCTGCCGTTGCGCCTGCGTGTACGCCCGTACCGCGACTGGCGGCAATGCGTGCCGACCGAACAGGCTGACAAATCCCTCCGCACTGGTATCAAAGGCCCGCAGCAGACGTTCCTTCCACCCCAGTTCCTTTTCGATCCAAGTGACCGAATAATGACCCGGGCTCAGTTTTGCCCGATCGCCTGCCGCGCGGATCGCGGCGTCCAGATCGCCGAGGTGGTCCACCAGACCGAGCCGCTGTGCTTCAGTGCCGTTCCAGACTCGCCCTTCGGCCACCGCCTCGATGGCCGGGAGTTCCTTGTGGCGGTTCTCGGCCACTCGGCCGATGAAGTCCCGATAGGCATGTTCGACGCCCATTTGCATCAGTGCCCGGGTCTGCGCCGGCAAAGCCCGATCAATGCTGAGTCCGCCGGCGATCGCGGAGGTCCCCACGCCATCGGTGGCCACGCCGAGTTTGCCGAGCGTGCGCTCAAAGGTCGGCACCATGCCAAAAACGCCGATCGATCCGGTGATCGTGGTGGGCGATGCCCAGATTTCGTCCGCCTGCATGGCGATGTAATACCCGCCCGACGCGGCGACGCTGGAGAACGAGGCGACCACCGGCTTGCCTGCGGCCTTGAGGGCCTCGACTTCCTGGCGGATGACTTCCGAGGCGAGCATGCTGCCGCCGCCGCTGTCGATGCGCAGCACGACTGCTTTGACGTTGTCGTCAAAACGGGCGTCGCGCAGCAAGCCGGCGTAGGTATCACCGCCGATCATGCCCGCGCCATGCTCGCCCGGCACGATTTCGCCCTGCGCCACGAGGACCGCCACCTCGTCCTCACCGTGACCGCCAAGACGGGTCGACTCGGTCGCCGCATAGTAGTCCGAGGCGTCGATCGCATTGAATGAGCGGGTCTGCGCATCCTCGCCCACGAGACCGGTGAGTTCCCGCTCGAACTCGATCCGTGTCTTCAAGGCTTCGACCAGATGCTCCTTGACGGCGAGGGCAGCCGCATCTCCGTCGGCCGCCTTGAGGCGCGCCACGGCGTCGTTCACATAGTCGTCGATGGCCCCGTCCTTGAGATGCCGACGGCGCTCCAAATCGGAACGATAGGTAGCCCACAGCGGCTGCATCCAGCCAAGCGTCTGCTCGCGGTCTTCCTTCGACTGATCCTGACGGGTGTAAGGCTCCGTGAACGACTTGTGGGTACCGACCTTGAAGACGTTGACCGTGACGCCAAGCTTTTCCAGCGCATCACGGAAATAGAGTCCGTATGCCGCATAGCCCGTGATCTCCACCGCACCGGCGGGGTCGAGATAGGGATGATCGGCCTGTGCCAGCAGATAGTACTGGTCCTGGCTGACGTAGCGGCCGTAGGCGTACACCGGCTTGCCACTATGACGGAAGGCGTCAATCGCCTCTGCAATGCTGCGGTATTTGGTCAGGCCGCCCCCAGAGAGGTTCTCCGTCTCAAGCACCAGTGCCTGGATACGCGAGTCCTTCGCCGCTGCGCGGATGGAGGCGAGAATCTCGCGCAACACCACTTGGGACTCCGCCTCACTGCCGGAGACCGCTCGAACCGAGCGTCCGAAGGCATCGTCGCTTTCCTGCTCGACAATGCGGCCATCAAAACGGACGACGAGTGCGGCCTTGGACGGCACGATGGGCAGTGCATGATGCGAGGCGCCGACAATCAGCGCAGCGATAAACAGCATGACGAGGAGGTGCACCGCACGACGCGCCGCGTCGAGCACCCGCCAGATTCCACCCAAAATCGCCTTGATCCGTCCCATCACGCCCTTCCCTTTGCCGTCCGCCCTGGCCGCCCTACCCGCCGGGATGGCCATGAAAAAGGGCCAGCCGCAGTTTCCCGCGCTGGCCCCATCCGCCGATCATCCGCACCGCTTGCGGTGCAGACGCTCAGACCTTCTCTTCGATACGCGCCGACTTGCCCGAGCGCTCACGCAGATAGTAGAGCTTGGCACGGCGCACATTGCCGCGACGCTTCACGGTGATGTTCCCCAGCGCCTTGCTATACAGCTGGAACACGCGCTCGACGCCCTCTCCGTGCGAAATCTTGCGCACGGTGAACGAGGAGTTGAGACCACGGTTGCTGCGGGCGATGACGACGCCCTCGTAGGCCTGCACGCGCTCGCGCTCGCCTTCCTTGACCTTCACCTCGACGACCACGGTATCGCCGGGACCAAAGTCCGGAATGTCGCGGCCCATCTGGGTCTGCTCGACGGCCTGAATGAACTTGTTCGTCATGACTCGTGTTCCTCTCGATACTTGAGGAGGAGCCCGCGCTCCTCGCTCGTCAATTCTCGCTCTGCCAGCAGATCCGGCCGGCGTGCCTCGGTGCGTCCGAGCGCCTGCTGAAGTCGCCAGCGCCGGATCGCCGCGTGGTCACCCCCGCGCAACACGTCCGGTACCTTTCTGCCCCGCCACTCCTCCGGCCGCGTGTAATGCGGCCAGTCGAGCAGCCCGCCTGACTCCGCGAAGGACTCCTGCAGCGCCGATTCGGCGTCGTTCAGGACTCCCGGCAGCAGCCGGACGGTCGCATCAATCACGACCAGCGCCGCGAGCTCGCCGCCCGACAGCACGTAGTCACCGATCGACAGTTCCTCGTCGATCGAGGCTTC
Source organism: uncultured bacterium (assembly GCA_963978075.1). Taxonomy (GTDB): domain Bacteria; phylum Pseudomonadota; class Gammaproteobacteria; order Steroidobacterales; family Steroidobacteraceae; genus CAIKZZ01. The sequence goes on from CAXBRZ010000047.1 coordinate 4,817, forward strand.
CAGCACGCGCTCGTCGACACCTTCGTATCGACCCGCCAGGAGCAGGAAACCCGGCAGGGATGCCAGCCGTCTCGCCTGCGCCTGATCAAACCGACGGCCTTGGGCCGACAGGTAGATCCGCGGACTACCCGGCGGGAGCCGGGAGGCAGCAGCCGCCAATGCGTTTGCTACCGGTTCCGGCTTCAGCACCATGCCCGGACCGCCACCGTAGGGCCGGTCATCGACGGTGCGGTGGACATCCTGCACATGGCTGCGCGGATCTTCCGTCCCGACCGTGGCGATGCCGCGTTCCAGCGCGCGTCCCACGACACCGATCGCTAGATGTGCCCGGACCGCCTCCGGGAACAGCGTCACGACCTCGACAGCCAGCCGGGGCATCCCCGCGCTCACCGTCAAAACTCCGGATCCCAGTCGACGGTCACCTTGCGGGCCACAAGATCGTGTCCCTTGAGGTGCCGGGACACGAGCGGAATCCAGCGCTCACGTCCACCGCCGCTGACCACCATGACCGGATTGGCGGGGAACTCCAGGAAGTGGCGCACCACTCCGAGTTCGACCCCTTCCAGCGTCACGGCCGTACAGCCGATCAAATCTTCCCAGTACACCTCACCGGGCTTCGTCGGCGGCAACGCCGATCGAGGCACGGCGATCTCGCGCGTCCCGTAGATCTGTGCGGCCTCGGGGCTCATGATCCCCTCCACCGAAACCACGAGCGTGCGACCGTTGCCGTGCCGACGACCCGTGAGGATCTTGACCGGCTCCCAGGTGCCGCCGCGCGAAGCGACGCTCAACTCCGGGTACTTCAGCAACCCTTCCGGCGGATCCGTGTAGGACTCCACCTTCAGCCATCCCTTCACGCCAAAGGCCGCACCAAAGCGGCCCAGGACTATCATCCGATCCGAAACCTCGGACACCCCGAGGCGTCCGGTCAGGCGGCCGCCGAGGCTTCCGCCGTCAACTGCTTGCGGTAATCCTCAAGCAGCGACTCGACTCGCGCAGACGCCTTGGCGCCCTTGCTGAGCCACGCGTCGATACGGGCGACGTCAAGGCGAAGCTTCGTTTCCTTGCCACGGGCGATCGGGTTGAAAAAACCGACCTGCTCGAGCGAATTGCCGCCCTGGCGGGTACGGCTGTCCGTCACAACGACGTGGTAGAAGGGATCCTTCTTGCCGCCGCGACGCGTCAGGCGAATGGTGACCATCAGCTGATTACCTGTTGAATGCTGCAGAAAAAATCATGGCGCAACCCGAAGGCCGCGCCGGAAAGCCGGGCATTGTACTGATAAGTACCGGAATCCGCTAGGGGTATTCAGCCCCCGAATCCCGGGGGCAAGCGCCCCCCCAGCGAGCGCATCAGGCCGCGCATTCCGAGCTTGGAGAACTGCTTCATCATCTGCTGCATCTGCATCTGCTGTTTCATCAGCCGGTTCACATCCTGCACCTGCAGTCCCGCGCCGCGGGCGATCCGCCGCTTGCGCGACGCATCGATGAGATCCGGATTGCGCCGCTCGGCGGCGGTCATGGAATTGATCAGGGCGATCTGACGCCGGACTTCCTTGCCTGCCATCTGACCGGCGTTCGGCGCCTTGGCGGCAGCGGCAAGGCCGCCGGGCAACTTGTCGAGCAGCGCGTTCACGCCCCCCATCTGCTCAAGTTGCTGCATCTGGTCTCGCAAGTCATTGAAATCAAAACCCTTTCCCTTCTGGATTTTCTTGGCGAGCTTGTCCGCCTTCTCGCGGTCGACCTGCGCCTGGACCTGCTCGACGAGGGAGAGCACATCGCCCATGCCGAGGATGCGGGACGCAACCCGCTCGGGGTGGAAGGGCTCCAGAGCATCCACCTTCTCGCCCATGCCGAGGAAGAGGATGGGCCGCCCGGTGACCTGCCGCACCGAGAGGGCCGCACCGCCACGGGCGTCGCCGTCGGCCTTCGTGAGGATGACACCGGTCAGGTCGAGCGCCGCATTGAAGGCCCGGGCCGCATGCACCGCGTCCTGACCGGCCATGCTGTCGACCACGAAGAGGCGCTCGTGCGCCCCCACAGCGCGATCAACCTCCCGCACCTCCGCCATCATTTCCTCGTCGACGTGCAGACGACCGGCGGTGTCCACCAGAAGGATGTCGTACACCCCCCGGCGGGCCTGCTCCAGTGCCGCTGCGGCAATGGCGACCGGGGCGGCCGCCGCGCCCGGAGGATGGAAATCGGCTCCGACCTGGGCGGCCAACCGCTCCAGCTGTGTGACCGCGGCAGGCCGGTAGACGTCGACGCTGGTGAGCAGCACGCGCTTTTTCTGCAACAGGAGGTGGCGGGCGAGTTTCGCGGCCGTGGTGGTCTTGCCGGCGCCCTGCAGGCCGGCCAGCAGGATCACGACCGGCGCGGGGTGACGCAAATTAAGGCCCTGACCGGGCTCACCCATGGTGCGCACAAGTTCGTCATGCAGGATCTTGATGAAGACCTGCCCGGGGGTGAGGCTCTGCTGCACCTCGACCCCGAGCGCGCGCGGCTTGACCGCATCGATGAATGCCTTGACCACCGGAACCGCGACATCCGCCTCGATCAGGGCCATGCGCACCTGGCGCAACGCGTCGGCGATATTCTCCTCGGTGAGCCGACCGCGACCGGTCAGGGCATTGAGCGCACCGGAGAGGCGCTCGGTCAGACGATCAAACATGGGAACTCCTTCGTGGGACGGAAGTATAGCCCTTCGGTGGCCTGCGCTTCCCGAGCGCCGGACGCTGTGCAATGATCGTCGCAGCCGTTTAAGGAAGGCGCCTTTGACCTCGATGCTGCCGCTTGCCCTGTACCTGCTCGCCGGCGTGCTGCTCGCACGGTCGGTCAAAGCCCATGGCAGCGACCGCCCTTGGCCCGCGCTGCTGGCCGCCTGGCTTGGCGTTCTCGTCCACGGTTCGCTGCTCTTTCGCGCCATCGAGGCGCCGAGCGGTCTCACACTCGCCATCACTGACAGCGCCTCGCTCGTCGGCTTTGTCGTGGCCATCACCACAAGCACCGTCAGCCTTCGGGGCGGCCTCGCCGCCCTGCCGGCGCCACTGTGGGCGTTGGCCGGCCTCCTTGCGGTGGGTACCGGCCTTGTATCGGGCTTTCATGAGATCCATGCCCAGCAATGGCAGGTCGACTTGCACATCACTTTTGCGGCCATCGCCGCCGGCTGGCTGTCCATGTCCGCCGTGACGGTGCTGTGCCTGTATGTGCAGAGTGCCCGGTTGCGTCGGCATGCGCCCCTTGGGCTGGCCGCACTGCTGCCCCCCTTGGAAACACTCGAGCGAGCGCTCTTCCGTGCGCTCGGCGCCGGCTATGCCGTGCTCACACTGGTGCTGGTGACCGGGTCGTTCTTTGTGCACGACCTCATCGCGCAGCACCTGCTGCACAAGGTCACCCTCGCTGTCATTGCATGGGGCATCTTCGGCGTACTGCTCGTCGGACGGGTGCGCTGGGGCTGGCGCGGCCGCAAGGCGCTGCAGTTCACGACAGCCGGGTTCGTCATCCTCGCGCTCGCGTACTTCGGCTCGAAGTTCGTGCTGGAAACCCTGCTCGGCAAGCACTGGGGCTGAATGGCCGCTCACCCGACCGGCGCGGCGATCCTGGGTCTCGTTGCCGCCGTCATCCTCTCCGCCTTCTTCGCCGCCACCGAAACGGCGCTGATGAGCATCAACCGGTATCGGCTGCGCCACCGTGCCAGCCAAGGTCACGCGGCGGCGCGCCTGACCGAAAAACTGCTGGCACGCCCCGATCGACTTATTGGCGTCGTCCTCCTCGGCAGCACGCTTGCCAATGTCGCCGCCGCGAGCATCGTCACGCTCATCACACTCGAGAGTTTCGGTGAAGAGTGGCTTGCGGCGGCCAACGGAGCGCTCACGCTCCTTCTGCTGATCATCTGCGAGGTGGGCCCCAAAACCTACGGCGCCCTGCATGCGGAGCGAATCGCACTGCCGTCGGCGTACGTCTATCGTCCATTGCAGTGGCTGACGTATCCCGTCGTGGTGATCATCAACGGCATTGCCAATGCCCTCCTCAGACTGATCGGCGTGTCTGCCGAGGAGGTGGCCTCGCACTCGCTCTCGGCGGACGAACTGCGCACCGTCGTCGCCGAGGCGGGCGCGCTCATTCCGCTCAAACACCAGCAGATGTTGGTGGGCATCCTAGATCTTGAAAGGATCGAGGTCGAGGAGATCATGATCCCGCGCGCCGACATCCTCGGCATCGACCTTCAGGATGACTGGGAGCTCACGCTGGACCGGCTGCGGGACTCGCCGCACACGCGTCTGCCGCTCTACGACGGCGACCTCGACCACATCATCGGCATCCTGCACATGAAGAAGGTGGCTGGTCAGCTCGCGCGTGGCGAACTGGATCGTGATCTGTTGCTTGCGCTCGCCCGCGCGCGCGAGCCGTACTACATTCCCGAGGGCACGACGCTCACGCAACAGCTCCTGGCCTTCCAGCAGAACCACCGGCGTCACGCGTTTGTGGTCGACGAGTACGGGGATGTGATGGGGCTGGTCACGATCGAGGATATCCTTGAGGAAATCGTCGGCGAGTTCACGACGCTGCCACAGGCGCTGAAGCGCGGGGTGCATGCCGAAGCCGACGGCTCATTCGTCGTCGCGGGCGCGACGACCGTACGCACACTGAACCGCACACTCGGCTGGTCGCTGCCGACGGGCGGTCCGCGCACGATCGGGGGCCTCGTGCTCGAGCACCTTGAAACCATTCCTGAGCCTGGCACCTCGTTCCGCTTGGGCGAGATCACGCTTGAAGTCATGCAGATTGCGGACAACACCATCCGCACGGTACGCCTACGTCCACACCGCACCTGAGAGGCTCCCCTACTTGGGGCTGCATCACGCTCAGTCAAACGCCAACCGAGGCTCCATTCGTCCGATCACCGCGCCAGCTGTATTGAGCAGCCGTGGCTTCTCGATGTCTTCAAGGCCCGAGGGCATGGCCTGCCAGTGCCGAAGCGCAGCGCACACCAGCGTCTCGACAACGACGCCATGGCCATCCTCCACCTTCACCGCCATGCCAAGCGCGGGTCTCCCGGGACGGGCACGCAAGCCGACCGCATAGACACCCTCCGCTCCGACCTTGCCGATCAGCGCGCCTCCCGCAGCCTGCATCAGACGCGTACAAAACCGTTCATTGCCTGCCACCAATTGAGGGTGGCCGCTCATGCTGCGGTAGATCGTGGCAAGACGCTGTACCCGAGGATCGGCTTCAGCGTGCTGTGGCGCGACGTCGGCCGACTCGGCCAAACGCGCGTAGAGCCGCGCCAGACGGGAGAGTGGCATGGCCGGCGTCGGCAGGTGACAACCATCGACCGCCCACCCGATCTGCTCCGGCGCAAGATCCGTGAGTTCGCACAACACCTGACGCACGCGCTGCTGCAGCGGATGGTCCGAGGCCTCATAACGGCAAGGCGTGCCCGTCATTTCGATGGCCGCGGCGGCCATGCCGATGTGTTTGCCCGAACAGTTGCTGCACACAGCACCCGGCTCGAAGCCTTCCCGTATCCAGTGGCGATTGACCCGCGCTGACAGGGAGGGATGTCCTCCGCACACGAGATCAGTCTCGGTCACACCGAACCGCGTCATCATTTCGCACGCCTTGGCCAGATGCTCCGGCTCGGCACTGTGCGAGGCACACATGAGCGCGAGATCCGCACTGCCCAGGCGCTTCGCGAGGCCAGGGGCCGCCTCGAGCACCGCGAGCGCCTGCGCGGGCTTCGCGGCGGAGCGCACCAGCGTCGGTCTGTGCGGGTCATTGAACGCCCCGACGAGTCGTCCGTCAGCGGTCACGACCGCGACGTGCGCGACATGGCGGTTCTCTATGTAATCGCCACGCCAGACGCGCAGCGCGGTGCGCCACGCTCTCATGGGCGCATCGGGATCGGCGCCCTGCATGCGTCAGTTCCGCACCACGCTGCCACGCAGCGCCTCAAGTGCCTCGCTCAAGCGCTCGACACCGACCACCTCGAGGCCCTCGATCGCTTTGCGCGGCGCGTTGGCGCGCGGCACGATCGCCCGCCTGAAGCCGTGCTTGGCTGCTTCGCGCAGCCGTTCCTCGCCAAACGGCACCGGACGCACCTCTCCGGCGAGACCCAGTTCCCCGAAGGCGACCAGATCCTGCGCGAGCAGCCAGTTGTCGAGGCTGGACACGGCCGCCAGCACCGCCGGGAGATCCGCGGCGGTCTCGCCCACATGCACGCCGCCGACCACATTGATGAAAACGTCGTGTGCGCCAAGCGCCACTCCGCCATGACGGTGCAACACGGCGAGCAGGAGGGCCAGACGGTTGGACTCAAAGCCCACCGCCACGCGGCGTGTGTTCTGCGCCCGCGCCTCGTCCACGAGGGCCTGCACTTCCACCAGCAGCGGCCGGGTCCCCTCACGTGCCACGGTCACAAGACTGCCGGCTACCGGCGCGGGATGTCGCGACAGGAAGATGGCGGATGGATTCTTGACCTCCTTGAGGCCACCCTCCTCCATCGCGAAGACACCAATTTCGTTGGCGGCCCCGAAGCGGTTCTTGACCGCGCGGATGATGCGAAAGCGACTGCCGGCGTCGCTCTCGAAATACAGAACCGTATCGACCAGATGCTCGAGCACCCGCGGGCCTGCGATCGTGCCTTCCTTGGTGACATGACCAATGAGGAGCACCGCCGTCCCGCTGCTCTTGGCGTATTGGACGAAGCGCGACGCGGACTCGCGCAACTGCGAGACGGAGCCCGGACTTGATTCCACATCGGCCGATGCCATCGTCTGCACCGAATCGATGACGAGGACGCGTGCCGAGCGGGCTGCGGCGGCCTCCAGCACGCTCTCGACCTGCGTCTCGGCCAACAGACCGAGGGGCGCATCCCCAAGACCCAGCCGCCGCGCACGCAAACCCACCTGCTGGAGACTTTCCTCGCCGGTGGCGTACAGCACGGCCGTCTGCCGGGCAAGGCCCGCCGCCGCCTGCAGGAGCAGGGTCGACTTGCCGATCCCCGGATCACCCCCGATGAGGGTGACAGACCCGGCCACGAGCCCACCGCCGAGGACGCGATCGAACTCTGCCGACCCGGTCGGCAACCGTGGCGCCTCGTTCGCGGCGACGGACCCGAGCAATTCGGCAGCGGAGCCGCTGACAAGTGGCCGGGCGCTCGCGCGCGCGGCGGCTTTAGGTGCCGCATGGGCGGAGAGGGTGTTCCAGGCCTGGCAGGCCGGGCACTGGCCCTGCCATTTGGGGGTCGCATCGCCACAGGCGCTGCAGACATAGACGGTACGGGACTTGCTGTTCACCTGGCGATGCTAACAGAGGCCCGGCCATCGCCGGATATGTGCGCCGTGTCGCAATTGGCAAACGGCTTCATCGCTACACTGACCCCC
>CAXBRZ010000048.1:0-12195 GCA_963978075.1 uncultured bacterium
AAGTGAACTGCGAGACGGACTTCGTGGCGCGTGAGGCGGATTTCACCGCGTTCTCGGAAGAGGTTGCTGCGGTCGCCCTTGCAAGCGGTGCGGACTCGGTCGAGGCAGTGCTCGCCCATGCCGGCAGCGATGGTACGGTGCTGGAAGAGCGTCGCCGGGCGTTGATCGCCAAGATCGGCGAGAACATCACCGTGCGTCGTATGCAGCGCATCAGTTCTTCGGGCGTCCTGGGCAGTTACCTGCATGGAATGCGCATTGGCGCTGTTGTCGCGATCGAAGGCGGTGACATTGCTCTCGCCCGTGACCTTGCCATGCACGTGGCGGCGATCAATCCGGCGTTCGTGGATGCCTCCGAGGTTCCTGCCGAACATCTGGCGAAGGAGAAGGAGATTCTCGTTGCGCAGGCGGCAGGAGAGGGTAAGCCTGCTGCCATCGTCGAGAAGATGGTGGAAGGCCGCATCCGCAAATTCCTGGCGGAAATCACTCTGGTTGGCCAGCCGTTTGTCAAAGATCCCGACACGACAGTTGAGAAACTTCTCAAGCAGGCCGGTGCGACGGTGAAGTCTTTCGCTCGTCTTGAGGTCGGCGCGGGCATCGAGAAGAAGCAGGAAAACTTCGCCGACGAAGTGATGGCGACCGTCAAGAGCAGCGAGAAGAAGTGACGGACCCCTCGACAGCACCTCGTTACCGCAGAATCCTGCTCAAGCTGAGCGGGGAAGCGTTGCTCGGAGACGCTGACTACGGTATCGATCCGGAGGTGCTGCGACGACTTGCGACCGAGATCATCGAGGTCCAGAGCCGTGGCGTCCAGGTTGCTGTCGTGATTGGTGGTGGCAACATTTTCCGCGGTGCGGGCCTGGCCCGCCGCGGAATGGACCGGGTCACCGGCGACCACATGGGTATGCTGGCGACCGTGATGAACGCCCTCGCCATGCAGGATGCGCTTGAGTCGCTCGGTGCGCATGCAAGGGTCATGTCGGCGTTGCGCATCCACGAGGTGTGTGAGGACTACATCCGCAGGCGCGCCATCCGACATCTCGAAAAGGGGCGTGTCGTCCTGTTTGCCTCCGGCACGGGAAATCCCTTTTTTACGACGGATTCCGCCGCGACGCTGCGCGCGATCGAGATCGGAGCCGACGTGCTGCTCAAGGCCACCAAGGTCAACGGTATCTACGATGCCGATCCGATGGTGCATCCGCACGCGGTCCGCTACCAGCGGGTCTCCTTCGACAAGGTGCTCACTGACCGTCTGAATGTGATGGATGCCACCGCGATCGTCATGTGCCGAGACAACAATCTGCCCTTGCAGGTCTTTAACCTGCACAACTCGGGTGATCTGATGCGCATCGTCAACGGCGAGGATGTCGGGACAGTTGTTCACGCCTGATCCGGGCGCTTGTGACTTCGGGGGTGTTCCATGCTTGATGACCTGAAAAAAGACGCTGCAGAACGCATGTCCAAGTGTGTCGTTGCGCTGAAGTCCGAATTCAAGCGCATGCGAACCGGGCGTGCCAGCACCGCGCTCCTTGAACACTTCAAGGTGGAGTACTACGGCTCCGACATGCCACTGTCGCAGGTGGCGAACATTGTCGTTGAGGATGCCCGTACGCTGACGGTGACGCCTTGGGACAAGTCCATGGTGCCGGTCATCGAAAAGGCGATCATGAAATCGGACCTCGGGCTCAACCCCAATACCGCTGGCAGCGTCATCCGCCTGCCCATGCCGGCCCTGACGGAGCAGCGCCGCAAGGAGCTCGTCAAGGCCGCCAAGCACGAGGCCGAGGGTGCCCGTGTGGCCGTGAGGAACGTGCGCCGCGACGTCATGCAGGACCTGAAGGAGATGCTCAAGGAAAAGCTCGTCTCCGAGGATGACGACCGGCGCGCACAAGACGACGTGCAGAAGCTCACCGACAAGTATGTGGCCGAGATCGACGCGGTCCTCGCCGACAAGGAGAAGGATCTCCTCCAGGTGTGAGGAGATCCGATCAGGCCATGACCGTTCCGCGGCACGTGGCGGTCATCATGGACGGCAACGGTCGCTGGGCCTCCCGGCGGGGTCTGCCGCGCTCGGCAGGCCATCGGGCAGGGCTCAAGCCCGTGCGAACCTGCATCGAGCAATGCAGGCGGCTTGCGATCCCTTATCTCACTCTTTTCGCGTTTTCGAGCGAGAACTGGAACCGGCCGGTGACCGAGGTCGGCTTCCTCATGAACCTGTTCATAGAGACGCTGGAAAAGGAACTCGACGACCTGGCGCGGCAGTCGGTGGAGGTGCGGTTCATCGGCGACCGGTCGGCACTCGGTGCCCCGATCGTCGAGCGGATCAACGTGGCCGAGGCGCGGGTCATCGCAGAGCCCAAGCTGCGTCTTACCATTGCCTTGGCCTACGGCGGGCGCTGGGATGTCGCGCAGGCTGCACGGCGACTTGCGGCAGATGTGGCGGCCGGGCGGTTGAGCCCCGAGCAGGTGGACGAGACTGCGATCAGTTCGCACCTCGCCCTTGCGGGTCTGCCGGATCCCGACCTGTTCATCCGCACCGGCGGCGAGAAGCGCATCAGCAATTTCCTGCTCTGGAACCTCGCGTATTCCGAACTGTGGTTTACCGATCAGCTCTGGCCCGAGTTTGGCGCCGACGAGTTCAGTGAAGCGGTGGCGGACTTTGGCCGGCGCGAACGGCGCTTTGGCGGCGTACCGGCGCCAAACGAGGGCGGCTGAGATGCTCCGAACCCGCGTCTTGACCGCGCTCGTCCTTCTGACCGTGTTGGGTGTGGTGATGACCGTGCTGCCGCCATGGGCGGGCCATTGGACACTCCTCGGGGTGCTCGCCGCCGGAGCGTGGGAGTGGGCTGCGTTCGCCGGTTTTTCGACGGCCGTGAGCCGAATGACCTATGTCGCGGCGACGTTGCTGCTGGGATTCCTGACGGAGCAGGGAGTGCGCACCTCCGGCGTCTACCCGCTCATGATGCTGGCGTCTGTCTGGTGGATCGTGACGGCTGCACGGATCGTTTTCGCGCCAGACCGGCTGGGTGTGGGAATGACCGTGGTCGCCGGATGGTTGACGCTGCTGCCGGCGGTCGTGGCGGTGGCCAAGCTGTACGAGCACCTGCGGGTGGACGGTAACTGGTATTTCCTCATTCTTGTCTCTCTGGTGGCCGCAGCCGATATCGGTGCGTATTTTGCCGGGCGGCGTTTTGGGCGCCGCAAGCTCGCGCCCCTCGTCAGCCCGGGCAAGACCTGGGAGGGCGTGCTCGGGGGTGCTGCCGCGGTCAGCGCGGTGGCCCTCGGATGGGTTGCCGTGGGTCTTTTCCCGTCGCGGTTTGTGCTGGTGGCGTTGGCGGTGTTTGCAGCGTCGGTGGTGGGAGATCTCAGCGAGAGCCTTTTCAAGCGCAGTGTCGGCGTCAAGGACAGCGGCACGCTCCTGCCAGGTCACGGCGGCGTTCTGGACCGCATCGACAGCCTGACGGCCGCAGCCCCGGTCTACGTGCTCGGCCTTCATTGGATAGGAACGCTCTGGTGACCTTGCCGCGTGGCGTTGCAGTTTTGGGATCCACCGGGAGCATCGGGCGCAGCACGCTCGATGTTATCGCGCGGCATCCCGGGCGCTTCCGCGTAACCGCGCTGACGGCCCGCACGCAATGGCAGCGCCTGCTGGAACAGGCCCAGGTCCATCAGCCGGAAGTTTTGGGTTTGGCCGATGCAACGTATGCCGCTGAGCTGGAACGTGCCCTCAGGAACGCGGGTCTGCGGATCCCGGTGCTGACGGGGGACGCGGCACTGGAGCAGGTGGCCGTGGCATCCGCAACGGACTGCGTCATGGCGGCGATCGTCGGTGCGGCGGGGCTTGCCTCGACGCTGGCGGCAGCGCGGGCGGGCAAACGGGTGCTTCTTGCCAACAAGGAAGCGCTGGTCATGTCGGGCCCGCTGCTGATTGACGCGGTCAGGGCAAGCGGCGCGGAACTACTGCCGATCGACAGCGAACACAACGCAATTTTCCAGTGCTTGCCCGTCTCGCGGCCGGGTATGGCGGCGGCCGGTGTCCGGCGCCTGTGGTTGACCGCCTCCGGCGGACCGTTCCTGCGTCGCCCCAGTTCGGATTTTAGGACCATCACGCCGGAGCAGGCGGTGGCGCATCCGCGCTGGGCCATGGGGCCGAAGATTTCGGTGGATTCGGCAACGCTCATGAACAAGGGACTGGAACTGATCGAAGCGCAACTCCTGTTCGGCATGCCCGCGGGCAGTGTGGAAGTGGTGGTGCACCCGCAGAGCATCGTTCATTCGCTGGTGGAATACACCGACGGTTCGACTCTGGCACAGATGGGTCATCCGGACATGCGCACACCGATCGCGCACGCGCTGGCATGGCCCGAGCGGATCGAATCCGGAGTTCCCGCACTCGACCTGCGGACGCTCGGATCGCTGCAATTCGAAGCGCCTGACCGGGAAAAGTTCCGCTGCCTCGCGCTCGCTGAGCACGCCGGGCGCGCGGGCGGCACCGCGCCGACACTGCTGAACGCTGCAAATGAGGTGGCCGTGGAATCTTTTCTGGCCCGCCGATTGAACTTCGCGGCCATTCCGGTGGTCATTGAAACAGTCCTTGATCGCATCGCCACGGGCGCGCTCACTGGGCTTGTGGACGTGCTCGGGGCCGATGCCGAAGGACGTGCCGTGGCTCGTGAGGTGGTCGAGGGGCAGGGGGAGCGGAATTGATCAGCGCATTGCTGCAGGTGTTGTCCTATGTGCTCGTCATCAGCGTGCTGGTGACGGTTCATGAGTTCGGGCACTTCTGGGTCGCTCGCCGTCTCGGATTCAAGGTCCTGCGATTCTCCATTGGGTTCGGGCGGCCCGTGGTGACCCGAATCGGGCATGACGGCACGGAATTCGTGCTTTCGGCCATACCGCTCGGTGGTTATGTGCGCCTCGCGGACGAGCGCGACGGCCCGATCGCGGAGGCGGATCTGCCGCGCACCTTCACGCGCAGACCGGTTTCCCATCGGATTGCCGTGCTGCTGGCGGGCGTAGCCGCGAATTTCCTCTTCGCATGGCTCGCCTATACCGCGCTCTATCTGCACGGCGTGCCGGGGATCCGTGCGGTGATCACCTCCGTCAGGGCTGATTCCCTCGCGGCCGCCGCCGGCCTGCGGGCTGGCGACGAGATCATCTCGGTGCAGGGTCGTGCCGTGCTCGGCATCGATGACACCCTTATGGACACCGTCGAGGCCGTTCTGGATGACGGAGCGTTGCGTTACGAGGTGCGACGCGGCACGGAAACGGTCACGACTCAGGTGGTGATCCCACAGGCGCAACGCCGCGCTCTGACCGAACCGGGTGCGCTCGAGGCGGGGCTTGGCGTTGAGTTTGTGCAGCCCTCGCTTCCCCCGGTCATCGGGGCCATGGCCGAGGACTCCTCGGCGCGAGCGGCGGGCTTGATTGCCGGCGACAGGATACTTGCCGTGGATGGGCAGTCCGTGGCCGACTTCGCCGCGTTGCGTCATCTGATCCGTCCGCGCGCCGGTGAACCGGTGACCCTGCGGATCCGCCGTGGCGAGACCGAGCGCGACGTGCCGGTGACCGTCGCGGCCGAGGTGGAATCCCCGACAACGGGCCGGCGCGTCGGCCGTCTTGGCATTCTTCCGCAAGGTCCCGGGACTTGGCCGCAGGGCGTCGAGACGGTGGAGCGTTACGGCCCGATCGGTGCCGCCGCCGCCGGCGCGAAGCTCTTCTACAAGACCGTTGCCGCGACCGGAACTGTGGTTCGCCACATGGTGTCCGGCACGGCGTCGTCGCGCAATATCAGCGGCCCGGTCGGCATTGCCAAGGTGGCGGCCATGAGCCTGCTCGCAGGCTGGCCGGCCTTCTTGTCCCTGCTCGCGGGCATCAGCATCGGCCTTGGCATCCTGAACCTCTTGCCCCTGCCATTGCTGGACGGGGGGCAGGTCATGGTCCAGTTGTACGAAGGATTGACCGGAGGCCCCCTAACGGACCGGACTCAGGGTATGCTTCAGCGGGTCGGATTTGCGATTCTGATCCTCTTGACGGTGCTGGCCGTCTACAATGACCTGTCGCGGCCCGGCTAGCCGCCCTTATCGACCAAGGACACAGATTCGCATGCGACCCCGGCTTGTCCGCGCCGTTTCGATGGCAGTTGCCCTGACGCTGGCGGCTGCCGCCTCCCGTGCCCAGACCGTTCCCCCCGATGCCAACGGATTTACCGTCGGCGACATCCAGGTGGAGGGCCTTCAGCGTATAGCCGAAGGCACCGTGTTCAATTATCTCCCGGTGGCCATCGGCGACCGGATGACCCACCAAAAGGTGGAGGAATCCCTGCGCGCCCTCTACGCCACGGGGTTCTTTCGCGACGTCGAATTGCGCCGCGAGGGCAATACGCTCCTGATCGCCGTCCGCGAGCGTCCTTCAATCGAAAGTTTCGAATTGAAGGGCAACAAGGACATCAAAACCGAGGATCTGCAGAAGAGCCTCAAGAATGTCGGACTTGCCACCGGCAAGACGTTCGACCGCAGCGTGCTCGAGGACGTCACCCAGTACCTGACGGACCAGTACTACTCGCGCGGCAAATACGCCGTGAAGGTGGATACAAAGGTCGAGGACGTTGCTGGCAACAAGGTTAAGATCACGGTCGACATCAAGGAAGGCAAGCGCGCCGTCATCCGCGAGATCAACTTCGTCGGTGACACCAAGTTCCCGGAAAAGGACATCCAGCAGACCCTGGAGCTGAAGACGCCAAACTGGCTCTCCTGGTACAAGCAGGACGACCGTTATTCGCGTGAGACCCTGCAGAGCGATCTGGAAAAAATCCGTTCCTTCTACATGGATCGTGGCTACGCGAACTTCCAGATCGAGTCCACCCAGGTGGAAATCGCACCTGAGAAGGACGATATCTTCATCACGGTCAACGTGAACGAAGGCGAGGTCTACAAGGTCTCCGAAGTCAAACTGGCAGGCTCGATGGTGGTGCCGGAAGAGGACCTCAAGAAGCTGCTGATCGTGCAGCCGGGGCAGACCTATTCCAAGAAAATCGTCACCGCGACACAAGAGCTCCTGAACTACCGGTTGGGTTCGGAAGGATATTCTTTCGCGAAGATCGAGCCCGTGCCGACGACCGATCCGGACAAGAAGACGGTATCACTGACGTTCTTCATTGATCCAGGCAACCGCGCCTATGTGCGGCACATCAACTTCAAGAATGTCACGGCCATCAATGACGAGGTGTTGCGCCGGGAGATGCGTCAGCTGGAAGGTAGCTGGCTCTCCAACCAGGCGGTCGATCGTTCGAAGCAGCGTCTGCAACGGCTGCCCTATATCGAAAAGGTGGAGTCCGCGAACAAACCGGTACCCGGCACCCCGGATCTCGTGGACGTCGAGTACGACATCAAGGAAGGCCTGCCGGGTCAGTTCGGCGGCGGCATCGGCTATTCCGCCTCGCAGAAGCTGATGTTGAACGGCAACTTCGTCCACTCCAATTTCATGGGACGGGGCGAGCGCGTGGCGGCCGAGATCAACGCGGGCAAGTATTCGAGCATCTACAGCCTCGCGCATACCGATCCTGCAGTGACGATCGACGGCATCGCGCGAACGATGTCCCTGTCGTACATCAAGACCACGCAGTTTGTCTCCCAGGCGTCGCAGTTCTCGACTACCCGGCTTACGGCTGCGCTTGAATACGGCATCCCCATTTCCGAGTATCAGGGTCTGCGTTTTGGCGTGTCGGCCTCGAGCAACGAGCTGCTCGCCTCGGATTCCACCTCGGCGGCGCAGGCGGTGGACTGGGTGCGCTCCAACGGAACGAATTTCCTGCGTACCGGCACGACGATGGACTATTCGGGCACGATCACCACGATCAACTTCTACGGTTCCCGCTTCAACGTCCTGGAGACGACCGTCGGTTGGAGCTACGACTCACGCAACCGGGCCATCTTTGCGGACCGTGGCACGCGCGTGTCGGTGGGCGGCTCTTTCGCGCTGCCGGGTACGACTGTCCGCTATTACATGGCCAATTTCGACTTCCTCAGGCTGCAGGCGTTGCCGAAGAAGTTCACTCTTGCGCTCAAGACGCAGGTCAGCTACGGCAACAAGCTCGGCAACACCACGGCGCTGCCGCCGTTCCGCCAGTTCTTCGGTGGCGGTCCTGATACCGTGCGCGGCTACCGCGAGAGCCGCCTCGGTCCCAAGGACAGTTTCGGCAATCCCTACGGCGGCAACCTGCTGACCGTGGCGAGCGCCGAAATCCTCTTCCCGACGCCGGAGAAGTGGAAGGCCAACGTCCGCGTCAGCGCCTTCTACGACATGGGCAATGTGTTCTCGACCTGTTGCGTGAAGTTCTACGGCATCGACCGCGTGACGCCGGTGGACTACAAATTCCGGTATAGTGACCTCAAGCGCTCGACCGGTATCGCCGTCCAATGGCTTGCGCCGATGGGCATCTTCCGGTTCAGTTATGCGGTTCCGCTCAGCAAGACGGCCACCAAAGTGGGCGACATCCGTTGGCCGGAAGAGCGCGAAGGCTTCCAGTTCTCAATCGGTTCAGCGTTTTAAAAAATCCTTTAAATTCAGTTAATAAGGTTCGACTCTTTATGCGAATTCAGACTCTTGCCCTGATCATTGCCGGTACTCTCGGACTTGCGGGTGCCGCTGTCGCGGACGGCCAGAAGATCGCCGTTGTGAACATCCAGCGGGTGCTCGCGGAGGCACCGCAGGCGCGCGCGGCAAGCCAGACGCTGGAAGGCGAATTCGGTCCCCGCGGCAAGGCGCTTGAGGGGCAGAAGAAGGAATTCGAGAGCCGTGCCCAGAAGTTTGAGCGTGACCAGGCAACGATGTCCGAGTCCGAGCGCACGAAGACCAGCCGCGAACTGCGTGATGCCCAGCTGAGCTACGAGCGCCGCGCCAAGGAGTTCCAGGAAGACGTGCAGATGCGCCAGAACGAGGAACTGCAGAAGGTCCAGAAGACGATCGTCGAGGCGGTGCGCGTGTATGCCAAGGCCCAGGGTTTCGACATCGTGCTGGCCGACGGCGTCATCTACAACAGCGAGACGGTCGACATCACCGCGCAGTTGCTGTCCAGTCTGACGGCCAAGGCTCCGGCCGCGGCAGCGCCCGCGGCGCCGGCACCCGCGCCGAAGAAATAATCCGGCGGGCCGGACGTGGCCGGGGCGACTCTCGGTGAACTCGCCGCACGCTTCGGCCTGACCCTCCGGGGAGATCCGGAGACGGTCGTGCACTCGGTCGCGACCCTGCAGGGCGCGACCGCAGGAACGCTCTCGTTCCTTGCCAATAAAAAATACCAGCGACATCTCGCCACCACGGGAGCATCTGCCGTCGTCCTCGGTGCGGACTCAGCCGACGTCTGTCCTGCGGCGGTATTGATTGCCGAGAATCCCTATGCCGCCTACGCGCGCATCGCGGCCGTGCTGCATCCAGCGGCTTACGAGCCCTCGGGCGTGCATGCGACCGCCGTGGTGGATCCGTCGGCCTCGGTGGACACGTCGGCGAGCATCGGCCCGCATGTCGTGATCGAGGCTGGCTGCGTCATCGGTGCGCGTGCCGTGATCGGCGCGGGGACCTATATCGGGCGCGACTGCCGGATCGGCGCTGACACCCGGCTCGCCCCGCGCGTGACCCTGTACGCTGGGGTGCGGATCGGCATGCGGGGCATCCTGCATTCGGGCGTCGTCCTGGGCGCGGACGGGTTTGGACTCGCGCCGGAGCGTACCGGTTGGGTCAAGGTGCCGCAGGTGGGCGGAGTGCTGATCGGCGATGACGTCGAGATCGGTGCCAATACCACGATTGATCGCGGCGCCATCGAAGACACGACGATCGGCAATGACGTCAAACTGGATAACCAGATCCAGATCGGACACAACGTCCGGATCGGCGACCACACGGCAATTGCCGGCTGTGTCGGCGTCTCCGGCAGCACCACGATAGGCAGTCGCTGCATGATCGGCGGTGCCGTCGGCATTGCCGGGCATCTCGAGATCGCCGACGGGGTGGTTGTCACCGGGCTTACGCTGGTCAGCCGGTCCCTGACAGAGCCCGGCGTGTATTCCTCAGCCACCCCTGCCATGGAGGCAGGGGGCTGGCGCCGGGTCGTCGCACGACTGCGGCATATCGACGAACTTTTTGACCGAGTCCGTTTTCTGGAAGGCAAGGGCCCTGCGCCCGAGTCGGAGTGACCATGAGTACCGCGACCCCACCCCCCGTGCTTGACATCGACGAGGTGCGCAAACTGTTGCCGCACCGCTATCCGTTCCTGCTGATTGATCGTGTGCTCTCCATCGAGCATGGAGTGTCGATCCAGTGCCTTAAAAACGTGACGATCAACGAACCGTTCTTCCCCGGGCACTTCCCGCATCGCCCCGTGATGCCGGGCGTGATGATCCTCGAAGCCTTGGCGCAGGCTGCCGGCATCCTGGCGTTTCGTACCGCGGGCGTGGTGCCGGATGACGACACACGCTTCTACTTCGTCGGCATCGACGGGGCGCGGTTCCGTCGACCCGTGGTGCCAGGTGACCAGTTGATGCTGAACGCGCAGGTGGAACGCGTCATGCGTGGCATCTGGAAGTTCAAGACCCAGGCGACGGTCGACGGCACGGAGGTCTGCAGTGCCGAGATGATGGTGGCGCCCGAGACCAAGAAGGCGTGACCGTGACGGCGATCCACCCTACCGCCATCATCGATCCCAAGGCGTCGCTCGACAGCAGTGTCACTGTGGGCGCGTATTCCCTCATCGGTGCCGGCGTCGAGATCGGTGCCGGGAGCGTGATCGGGCCGCATGCCGTGATTTTGGGTCCCACTCGCATGGGACGGGATAACCGAGTCTTCCAGTTTGCCTCCATCGGCGACATTCCCCAGGACAAGAAGTTCTCCGGAGAGGAGTCACGCCTTGAAATCGGGGATCGAAACGTGTTCCGCGAGTGCTGCACCGTCAACCGCGGCACAGTGACCGGAGCCCTCGTTACCCGCATCGGGCACGACAACCTGTTCATGGCCTATACGCACGTGGCGCATGATTGCATCGTCGGGTCGCACTGCATCATGGCCAATTACGCCACGCTGGCAGGTCATGTGGAGCTTGACGACTGGGCCATCCTCGGCGGGTATGCGGGGGTACACCAGTTCTGCAAGATCGGTGCGCATGCGTTTCTGGCCAACAACGCGGCCGCCACGCGCGATGTTCCTCCGTACGTGATGGCGGCGGGGGCGCCTGCCGAGCCCAAGGGCATCAATTCCGAGGGCCTCAAGCGCCGAGGATTCGACGCGGAGTCCATCGCGCGCGTGAAGAACGCTTACAAGGTCCTGTACCGCTCGGGCCTGAAGTTGAACGAGGCGACGGAGCAGTTGCAGGCTTTGGTGGCAAGCGAGCCGGAAGTGAAGCTTCTGGTGGATTTCCTGCCGCGGGTCACCCGCAGCCTGATCCGTTAAGCCGGACGGTCGCCACGTGACCGGCAAGATCGTCATCGTTGCGGGCGAAACCTCCGGTGACAACCTCGCCGCCGGACTCATCCGTGCGTTGCGCGCGCGCAGGCCTGCGCTTGAGTTTGAGGGCATTGCGGGGCCTGCGATGATCGCTGAGGGCTGCGCGGCATGGGCGCACTCCGAGACGCTCGCCGTCATGGGTCTATTTGAGGTTCTGCCGCATCTGGCGCGCATGTGGCGCCTGCGCCGCGACGTCGTGCGGCGTACTTTGGCAGCGCAACCGCTCGTGTTCATCGGCGTGGATGCGCCATCGTTCAATCTGGGCCTTGCAGGGCGTTTGCATGGCGCGGGGATCGCGACGGTGCAGTACGTGAGTCCGCAGGTCTGGGCGTGGCGGTCGGGGCGTGTGCGCGTGATGGCGCGCACGCTGAACCTCGGGCTTTGTCTTCTTCCGTTCGAGAAGCCGTTTTACGAGGGCCGGGGCCTCGCTGCCGAATTCGTGGGCCATCCCCTCGCGGACCGCTTGCCGATCGTGTCTGACCGTGTCACCGCGCGCGCGGCGCTCGGTCTGCCCGCAGATGCGGAGGTCGTCGCGCTGCTGCCTGGGAGCCGAAAAGGCGAGGTCAGCCGCCTGTCCGGAGACTTCATCGCCGCGGCGCATCGTCTGGCCCGTCAGCGTCCGGGGATCCGCTTCGTCGCGCCGATGGCCAATTCCGCGGCACGTGCCCTGTTCGAGCAGGCGTTGGCGGCGCAGGACCCCCTTCCCAT
>CAXBRZ010000049.1:0-12155 GCA_963978075.1 uncultured bacterium
GGCGGCTCGGGCAGCACCCCTCCCTCGGGGGGCGGCGGGACGGGCTCCAGCGACCCGGTCTGGACGGCGGGCACCTACGACACGCCGGCCCACCTCGCGGCGCACTGCGCCGCGCCCCGGTCCGGCACCGATCCGGTCAGCGGCAAGCCGTATCCCGATGTACGTGGATCCGTGGTCTGGGAGAACCACTGGATTCGTTCCTGGGTCCACGCGTACTACCTCTGGTACTCCGAAGTCGCGGACGTCAATCCCGCCTCCTACGCCTCGACCGAGGCCTACTTCAAGGTCAACAAGACCACGGCAACGACGGCGTCGGGAACAGCCAAGGACAAGTTCCACTTCACCTATCCGACATCGCAGTGGGAGTCCTTTGTGACCTCCGGCGCGACGGTGGACTACGGCGCCCACTGGGTCTTCGTGGCAACCACGCCTCCGCGCCAGCTGATTGTCGGCTACACCGACCCGAATTCTCCGGCGGCCGGGGCCGCGCTGATGCGCGGCGCTTCGGTACTGGCGATCGACGGCATCGACCTAGTCAATGCGAACGACCAGGCCAGTGTCGACAAGCTGAATGCGGGGCTGAGCCCCAAGGTGGTCGGCGAGAGCCATACGTTCACCGTCCAGGATCCAGGCACGAACGGCAGCCGCACGGTGACCCTCGCGGCCGCCAATGTCGTGTCGGTCCCGGTGCAGAATGCGCAGGTCGTGCAGACGGCGGGCGGTCCGGTCGGTTATTTCACCTTCAACGACCATATCGCCAGTGCCGAAACGCAGTTGGCGAGCGCCGTGCAGATGTTTGCCGATGCCCACGTCACCGACCTCATCCTGGACCTGCGTTACAACGGCGGTGGCCTGCTCGATATCGCAAGTGAACTGGCCTACATGATCGCCGGGCCCGTCCGTACGAGCACGGGCTATTTCGAAAAGTTGTCCTTCAACGACAAGTATCCGACGGTGGATCCCATCAGCGGCCAGCCCATCACGCCCACGCCATTCCTCTCCACGGCACAGGGCTACTCGCTGACCAACGGTACGCCCCTGCCTTCGCTTGGCCTCGGGCGCGTCATCGTCATCACCGGCGGGACGACCTGCTCGGCGAGTGAATCCGTCATCAACAGCCTGCGCGGCATCGGCGTCACGGTCGTCCTCATCGGCAACCAGACCTGTGGCAAACCGTATGGCTTCTATCCGCAGGACAACTGCGGGACGACGTATTTCTCGATCGAGTTCAAGGGCGTCAACGCCCAGGGCTTCGGCGACTATACGGATGGGTTCGTCCCCGCCAATGCGATGAGTGCCAATGGCGCCGTACGAGTGGATGGCTGCGTTGTCGCCGACGACTACAGCCATGCGCTCGGTGACGTGAACGAAGGCGAGTTGTCGGTGGCCCTGTCGTGGCTGCAGAACGGAACCAGCGCCTGCCCGGCGCCGACCGCCTCCGGCCCATCGCCGACGCTGCATGAGACGCCACGGATGCGCAAACCAGTCTGGCTCATGAACCGTATCCTGGCCAACCCCCGGCGTTGATCTTCCGACGGAGCAAGGCATGACCTACGATCCCAACAATGTGTTCGCCCGTATCGTGCGCGGCGAACTGCCTTGCCATCGCGTCCATGAGGACGAGCACACGCTCGCCTTCATGGATCTGATGCCCCAGTCCGAGGGCCACACGCTCATCATTCCCAAACAGGCCGGTGAAACCATTCTGGATACACCCTCTGTGTCCGTGGAGGCCGCCATCCGGGTGACGCAACGGATCGCACAGGCGGTGCAGACCGCCTTTGCTCCCAAGGGACTGATCGTGACGCAGTTCAACGGCAGCGCGGCCGGCCAGACGGTGTTTCACCTGCACTTCCATGTCATCCCGGTCTATGGCCCCGGCGGGTTGGGAATCCATGCCCGGCAGATGGCGGATGCGGAGGTTCTCGCCCGTCACGCCGACAGGATCAGGGCGGCTCTGGCAAATTCATAGCAGTCATTTCGGGGTCATCTGACTGACACGAGACGGTCACTGGCAAACCGTACTCTCGGCCCATGGGCTACGAACTGGAAGACTCCTCGCGAGATTTCGCGGATGCGGCGGCTGACATGCGCTGGCTTGAACACCGCTTGTGTCATGCCAACCGGCAACTGCAGGCGGCGCGCGCCTCCAGCATGCAGCTGCGCAGGCTGCTGAGACCTGACGACCCCATTGTCCTCGCGACCGAAATCCGGCTCGCCCAGGCGAAGCTTAGGTGGGCAGAGGCCGCCGAGGCCTTGTGTGATTCCACCACTGCCGACGACTGAGGGTTACCGCGCGCGGAAGAAATAATCCAGCGCGATGCCAAGGAAAACCAGCAGCCCGAACCACTGGTTGTTCAGGAAAGCCGCGAAGCAACCTTCCCGGCTACGGCGACGGATCAGCCACTGCTGATACACGAAGGTCACGGCTCCCGCGGCAACAGACAAGCCGAACCAGGCGCCCAGATGCTGTTCGCGCCCGATGAGGCCCAGCGCCAGCAGCGTGAGACCCTGCAGCACCGCAATGACGATTCGGTCAGCGTCACCGAAGGCGATCGCCGACGAGCGTACTCCGAGGCGCAGGTCATCGTCCCGATCGACCATTGCGTACTCCGTGTCATAGACGACGATCCAGAGCATGCTGCAAAGAAACGTCAGCCAGCCAATCCGCGGCACGTGCCCCGTCTGCGCAATCCACGCCATCGGTACCGCCCAGCCGAACGCAAACCCAAGCCAAAGCTGGGGCAGCGGGAAAAAACGCTTCATGAACGGGTAGGCCGCCATCAGCACGGCACCTGCCACGGCATACAGCACGGTCAGGCGGTCAAGCGTGAGAACCAGACCGAATGCCAGCAAGACGAGGATGGCATAAACGATGAGCGCTTCGAACGGCTGGATGCGGCCGGCGGCCAAGGGCCGGTCCTGCGTTCGCTTGACCGCCGGGTCCACCTTTCGGTCTGCCCAGTCATTGATGGCGCACCCGGCAGACCGGGTCAGGAAAACGCCGAGCACGAAAACGACGAAAACGTGTTCGTCAGGTCGGCCTTCGGATGCAAGCCACAGGGCCCAGAGGGCCGGCCACAGCAACAACCACGTACCCACCGGACGATGCAGACGGATCAGCTGTCCGTAGTCGGCAAGGGTGGCGACAGCGTGCCGCCAGCGACTCATCGCCGCCGCGGCTCAGGAAGGAAGACTTCCTGGACCAATATCCGGTTGCCGTCGATCGCGTACCACGCGCGGCGCGCCCACAGTGCCTGCGAGGTGAGGCCAGCGCTGTCCAGTGCGCGGGCAGCCAGAGGATGATCGGGTGGCAGAGAGGCCACTTCCAGCGGACCGCGCTCCACATCTTGCCGCCAGCTGAGCGTTTCCCCGAGTCCCCGCTCGCCGAGGTCGGCGAGCCAGGGGTGAGCTTCGAGCGTGTGATCCGGTACGAGCGTCTCGGCGTACACGAAAGCACGCCCTGCGGCACGTAACTCGATACGCCGGTGAAAACAACTGTCTGCCTGAGCCTTGAGCATCTCCCGCTGCTCTTGTGTCAGGAAGCCGATGCGTTCCTCGATGACATGCACGCGGGCAGGCTCGCCGGTCTCGACACGTATACGGTCCTGCAGGAGACCGCCAGCCGACAACCACGGTGCCCAGCGTGACGGGAGCAATGTGGCGGCGCGATCAAGCCGTGCCCACACATCCTGCGGGAACAGCGACACGGGAGCAGCGATTGACGATTTGTTCAAGAGGCGGTCCATCCCTTCAGACCCTGCCATAGCGCTCACGAGTGCCGATCCAGCGCCTTAGCAGAGGCGCTATGTTATCGGGATGTCGCGCGATCATCACCTCGGCGGCCGTCTGCACACGGGGTAGCAGGTCCGAATCGCGACTGAGGTCCGCGACCTTCAGTTGCAGGAGGCCGGTCTGGCGCGTGCCCAGCACCTCCCCGGGGCCGCGCAATTCGAGGTCCCGTCTGGAGACTTCAAAGCCGTCATTGGTAGAGCGCATGACGTCCAGACGCGCACGCGCCAATGGGGACAAAGGACTCTGATAGAGCAGCACGCAGGTTGATTCCGCCGCACCGCGCCCGACCCGGCCGCGCAACTGGTGCAATTGGGCGAGCCCCATGCGCTCGGCATTTTCGATCACCATCAGGCTTGCATTGGGCACGTCTACGCCCACTTCGATCACGGTGGTGGCGACCAGAAGGTCGAAATCGCAGGCCTTGAACGCCGCCATCACTGCTTGCTTCTTCGTGCCAGAAAGTCTTCCGTGCACGAGACCGATGCGCAGACCGGGCAATGCGGCCACGAGAGCTGCGTGCGTCGCTTCGGCAGCCTGGTAGTCCAGCTCGTCGGACTCTTCGATGAGAGGACAGACCCAGTAGGCCTGACGGCCTTCGCGACAGGCGGATTCGATCCGGGCGACGACCTCGTCACGACGTGTCTCGGGCATCACCACGGTCTTGACCGGCGAGCGGCCAGGGGGGAGCTCGTCGATGATGGAGACATCGAGATCCGCATAGGCCGTCATGGCCAGCGTTCGTGGAATGGGTGTCGCGGTCATGATCAACTGGTGCGCCACGCGTCCGTCGCCCAGACCTTTGTCGCGCAGTGCGCGGCGCTGTTCGACACCGAACCGGTGTTGCTCGTCGATGATGACGAGCGCCAGGCGCCCGAAGCGAACGCCGTCCTGGAACAACGCGTGTGTTCCGATCACGACGGGAACGTCACGACCGGATGCCACGGCGTCGAGCGTCAATTGCCTGGCGCGCCCGGTAAGCCGCCCCGACAAGAGCGCGACCGGCAGCCCCAGAGGCTTAAGCCAGCGCTCGAAATTCTGGTGATGTTGCTCGGCCAAGAGTTCTGTCGGCGCCATCAGCGCCACCTGGAATCCAGCCTCGACCGCCGCCAGTGCGGCGAGCGCCGCTACGAGGGTCTTGCCAGAGCCGACATCACCTTGCACGAGACGCAGCATTGGTGCGGGCCGGCCGAGGTCGGACAAGATTTCTGCCAGCGCGCGCTCCTGTGCCCGGGTCGGCGTGAACGGCAATGCGGCGCGAAACCGGGCGTCAAGCGACTGGGCTGGCGGCAGCGGCCAGGCCGGCTCGCTGCGAATGTCGTCGCGCAGGAGCCGGAGACTCAACTGGTGCGCCAGCAGTTCCTCGAACGCCAGCCGTCGCTGTGCCGGATGCCAGCCCCCGGTCAGTGTTTCAAGGTCAGCCTCCGGAGGCGGCCGGTGGACGTAGACGAGAGCCTCCGCCAGCGATGGCAGACCTTCGCCGACCAGCAAATCGCCCGGAAGCCAGTCGCGTACTGCCTGCGATTCGGCCTGTGCGAGGGCGAGTGCCGTGAGGATACGCAGCCGTCCCTGTTGTACTCCCTCGGTCGTCGGATACACCGGCGTGAGGGAGTCCTCGGTGCGCTGGGCGTCCGCGCCGTCCGCGCGGCGGTATTCCGGGTGCACGATTTCAAGGCCGAGCGTTCCGCGGCGTGCCTCGCCATAGCAGCGCAGGCGGACGCCGCGCTGCAGCTGCTGCTGTTGCTGTGCCGTGAAATAGAAGAAGCGCAGGGTGAGGAAGCCTGATCCATCCGCCAGACGGACCAGCAACTGGCGACGCCTGCGGAACACAACCTCGGCCAATTGGACTTCGCCCTCCACCACGGCGCGATCTCCAGAGCGCAAAGCGCCAATCGGCATCACCCGCGTGCGGTCCTCGTAGCGCAGGGGCAGCAGAAACAGCAGGTCCTGGATGGTCTCGACACCGAGCTTGGCCAAGCGCTGCGCCAGCGAATCTCCGACCCCCTTGAGGGTCGTCACCGAACGCAGTTCCGGTTGTGCCTGGGCGTGCCGGTCCGCCGGGCTCGAGGGGGGGCTCACACGTAGAGGATGCAGTCCGCCTCGACCGCGGCAGCGCGCGGCAGGGAGGCGACGCCAACAGCGGCTCTGGCCGGATACGGTTGGGAAAAGTACTCGGACATGATCTGGTTGACCAACGCGAAATGTCCGAGGTCGGTCAGATAGATTGTGACGCGGACAGCGTCCGCAAGCGAGGCCCCGGCCGCCTCGGCCACGGCCTTCAGGTTTTCGAAGACCCGGCGCACTTGCGCCTCCATGTCACCTGCAACGAGTTCCTTGGTTGCAGGATCCAGCGGAATCTGGCCCGAGATATAGACCGTACGATCGACCTTGACGGCCTGCGAGTAGGTGCCGATGGCCGCAGGCGCCCGGTCAGTCGAGATGATGGTGCGGGACATGGAAGACTCCGATACGTGATGCGGTGAACAGGATCCTGATTCTCTCACGGGTCGATGCCCGTGGAGCAACGCCGTCAGTGTGCCGAGCGCTCTATCGACTCGACTTCGGGCACTTTGCGAATCGCGCGGATGACACGGGCCAGATGGGTGCGGTCGACGACCTGCAGTTCCAGCGTGATGGCCGAGGTATGCTCGTCCAGTTCGACGACCGATACATGCCCGATATTCGTCTGCGTGCCGGCGACGGACGCCGCTACCGCGGCGAGCGAGCCCGGCCGGTTTTGTACCAGCACCTTCAGCTCCGTGGTGAAGGCGTGCAGATCGACATTTTCCTCCCACTGCACGGGCAGCCATTTCTCCGGCTGCTTGTGCCAGCCGTCGAGATTCGGGCAGTTGGCACGGTGAACCACCACGCCGCGTCCGGTGGAGAGGAACGCGATGATTGGCTCGTACGGGATCGGGAAACAGCAGCGGGCGTACGACACCAGGAGTCCCTCGGTGCCGGAAATCGCCAGTGGCGATGACGGGCCGCCCGGCCGTGGCATATCGACGAATTCCGGTGGCAGCAGGTGGCGTGCGACGAGCGGTGCCAACCGTTCCCCAAGGCCCACCTGCTCAAACAACTGGTCAACCGAACCGCAGCCGAGTTCGAGTGCCGTGGCGACCAGCTGCTCCGCTTCGAGCGATTTCAATGTGACCTTGAATTCCATCAGTGCCTGATCGACCAGTCGCCGTCCGAGGTCGATGGCCTCCGAGCGCTTCATGGTCTTCAGGTACGCACGGATCGCAGCGCGCGCCTTGGCGGTGACGACAAAGTTTGTCCATGCGGGGTTGGGTGTCGCGCCCTTGGCGGTAATCACCTCGACCGTCTGGCCATTGCGCAGTTCGGTTCTAAGCGGTACCAGCCGACGGTCAATCTTGGCTGCGACGCAGCGACGCCCGACTTCGCTGTGTACGGCGTAGGCGAAATCGACGCAGGTGGATCCGGTGGGCAGTCGCAGGATGTCGCCCTTGGGCGTGAAGACGTAGACCTTGTCAGGAAAAAGGTCGACCTTCACGCTTTCGTAGAATTCTTCGGGGCTGCCGCCCTCCTGGATCTGCATGAGGCTCGACAGCCACTCCCGGGCGCGATCGTGCTGGCTCGTGCCGACGTCTTCGCCCGTCTTGTATTGCCAATGCGCCGCGATGCCGCTTTCGGCAATGACATTCATCTGTTCGGTGCGAATCTGCACTTCGACCGGGATGCCGTTGGGTCCGAACAGCGTGGTGTGCAGGGACTGATAGCCATTTACCCGCGGAATGGCGATGTAATCCTTGAACCGCCCGGGCATCGGCTTGAAAGCGCTGTGTACAAGACCGAGCGCCCGATAACAGTCATCGATCGTCGGGACCACCAGCCGTATGCCGTAGACGTCGATGATGGCTGCCAGCGGCACGCGTTTGCGGCGCATCTTCTGGTAGATGCTGTAGAGGTGCTTTTCGCGGGATTCCACGCGGCCGGCGACCTTGCCTCGTTCCAGTGCCAGTTCCAGGCTGTTGACGATCTTGGGCAGGAATTCCTTCTGGTTGCCCCTCGCGTTTCGCAGTTCCTTGCCGAGCACCCGGTAGCGCATCGGATACAGGGCCTGAAAACCCAGATCTTCCAGTTCGAGCTTGATCGAATGAATGCCCAGACGATTCGCGATGGGCGCGTAGATTTCCAGGGTTTCCTGTGCGATCCGCCGCCGCTTTGGCGCAGGCATGGCGCCGAGGGTCCGCATGTTGTGCGTCCGGTCGGCCAACTTCACCATGATCACGCGAATGTCGCGGGTCATGGCAAGGATCATCTTGCGGAAAGACTCTACCTGCGCTTCCTTGCGGCTCTTGAATTGGACCTTGTCGAGCTTGGAAACGCCGTCGACGAGCTCGCCCACCTCGCGACCGAAGCGGGTCACGATGTCATCCTTGGCCGTGGGCGTGTCTTCGATGACGTCGTGCAGCAGCGCCGCACAGATCGTCTGGCCATCCAGATGCAGGTCCGCGAGGATGCCTGCGACAGCCACGGGGTGGGTGATGTAGGCCTCGCCCGTCATCCGCTTCTGGCCCCGGTGGGACTCATGGGCAAGATCGTAGGCGTCCTGGGCGCGGGAAACCTGTTCCGGCGGCAGGTAGGACTCGAGTTTCGACAGCAGTTGGGAGATCCCGATCGATCCCCGCCCGCCCGGCAGAAAATTCAGTGGCGACGAGGCGCTAGGCATCTGCGGGGCGGGACATGAGGGGCGTCAGTCCCCGAGTCCGAACTGCGGCGCCCGGAAGTCGGCCGGCAGATCCAATGGGCTTTCGACCGGCATCATCGCCGGCGCCGGCTCCGGATCCGCCTCGAGCAGCAAATCGGAATTGACCTTGCCGTCGGCGATTTCGCGCAGGGCCACGACGGTTGGCTTGTCGTTTTCCCAGTCCACCAGCGCTTCTGCGCCATTGGCGAGGCGCCGTGCGCGCTTGGCGGCCACGAGCACGAGTTCAAACTGGTTTTCGACGCCCTGCTTCAGGCAGTCTTCGATCGTAATGCGGGCCATGCGGGCGGATTCCGGAATCGTGGGAGGGTCGGGAAGTATACGCAATCCGAGCCCAGACAGCCACTTGGGCGTTGTCAGCCGCGCAGGCGAGCCGTCAGGCCGTCCAGATCCGGGCGGGTGCTGCGAAAGGGTTCGGCGTCGCCGGCAACGATGTGCTGCAAATCGGCGAGCGCCCGGTCGAAATGTTCATTGACGACGACGTAACGGAAGTCGCCCCACCGCGACAATTCCGTTACCGAATCCCTCAGGCGCCGCTGAATGACTTCCTCCGAGTCGGTACCCCGACCCCGCAGACGCTGCTCAAGGGTTTCCCGTGACGGCGGCAGGATGAAAATGTCGATCGCCTCCGGCAGACGCTCCCGGACCTGCGCTGCCCCCTGCCAGTCGATTTCCAACAGCAGGTCGCGTCCGGCCTCCAGAGCGGCTTCGACGTTTCTCCGGCCGGTTCCATAGAGGTTGTCGAACACCTCGGCATGCTCCAGAAATTCCCCGGCACAGATCATTTCCTCGAACCGTGTCCGGTCCGTGAAGTGGTAGTCCCGCCCGTCGACTTCGTTCGGTCGCGGTCTGCGGGTCGTGTGCGAGATCGAAAAAGCCAGTGACGGCGCCCTCTCCATCAGCGCCCTGACGAGACTGGTCTTGCCCGTGCCGGAGGGGGCGGCAATCACGAAAAGGCGTCCGCGGCGATACAGGTCAGGGCGCATGGGCAGGACTTCGTCGAAAAGGACATTCGAATGTTACCTTTGCTGACGCCGATGCGTATCCCCGGATTTGTCATCCGAATAGGCACGAATCGAACGGTCACGAGCCAAATGCCCCCGTTCGCGAGGATGGCGTTCGCGCCTGCGAGGCGGCCCGAACGACCTTGAGCGCTTGCCCTTGCGCAGGCTTGCCGGAAGCCGACGGGACTTCAGCTCTTGGTCAGCTGGTGTTTTTCGAGTGCGGCCTTCAGTGCCCAAATGCTGACCGGTATCGACCCCAGCCAGCCGAGCAGAGCGCCCATGGGACGCCCGAGTTCCGGATGGCCGTTTAGCGCGAGGATGAATCCGGCGCAGAAGCCCAGAAATGCGCCGACCAGCATGGAGAAAGCGCCGCAGCGCCAGATGAAACTCCACCAAACCGGCAAAACGCCTTCGATCGTCATGGCAATGCTCCTCACTCGACGTTCTGTACCTGCTCTCGCATTTGCTCGATCAGTACTTTCATGTCGACAGCGACCCGGGTTGTTTCCGCATCCTGCGACTTCGAAGACAGGGTGTTCGCCTCGCGGTTGAACTCCTGCATGAGGAAGTCCAAGCGCCGCCCGGAAGGCTCAGTGGCGTTCATCGCCTTTCGCACTTCGGCAACATGGCTTCCCAATCGGTCGAGCTCCTCGTCCACGTCCATCTTGGACAGCGCCAGTGACAGTTCCTGCTCAAAGCGCTCGCGATTCGGTTCGGTGGGCAGGGTAAGGTTCGCCAGACGGTCCTCAAGACGCGCCCGAATACGTTCACGGATCGACGGCAGGCGGCCCTGCAGGTTGCCGACGAGCGCCTCCAGCTGAACGAGCCGGCTCTCGATCATCGCACCTATCCGGCTGCCCTCGCTCAGTCGAGCGGCATCAAGTGCGGCGAGCGCCTGCCCAAGACAGGTGAGGGCGGACTGATGCACGGGTTCCAGATCCGTGCGCTGGTTTTCCACCAGGACGCCGGGCCAACGCAGCAGATCCACCGGACTGGGGGGCGTGAGGGACCCCCCGTGGGCCGTGGCGCGTGCGGTCACGGCCTGGGTGCGGGCAATCAGGGCATCCAGCAAAGACTCGTTGACCTCGATAGCGGCTTTCTTGTCCGCCGTCGGGCGCCAGTGCAGCACCGCGTCCACCTTGCCCCGCTTCGCTGCCGCTTGGATGGCAGCGCGCATTTCGCCCTCGGCGGAGCGCAATTCTTCCGGTGTGCGCAGCGCCACCTCAAGGTAGCGGTGATTGACCGTTCGCACCTCCCAGATGAGGCAACCGGATTCAAGAACCTGCTCACGGCGAGCGAAGCCGGTCATGCTGCGTATCATGGGGTAACCCGTACGGTAGACTGTGAGCCTGAACTCTAGCAGTCCGGCCGATGTGTCGGGCGATGGAACGTCGATTGCGCAACGAGCATGCACACGTCAGTCTGATCGGGGACCGGGAGGAAAATCAGGATCGTGCAACGGTCCTGATCGCCAATGGCGTTTCCTGTCTGATCGTATCGGATGGCATGGGCGGACACGAGGGTGGCGCCCTCGCGGCCGAGGCGGCGGTGGAATCCCTGAGCGACTCGTTCCTGCGCGCCCGACTGCCCTTGATGGACCCTCTTGGCTTCCTCAATCTTGCCGTAGGACGTGCGCACGCGGTGGTGGCTGACATTGGCATGACCCTGCCGATCGCCGAACGTCCGCGAGCGACCTGTGCGGTGTGCATCGTTCAGCACGGATCCGCGTACTGGGCCCATGTCGGTGACAGCCGCGTCTACCACCTGCGTGGCGGAGAGGTGATTGCCCGAACCCGCGACCACAGCCATGTGGAGGATTTGGTCCGCAAGGGCAGGATCACGACCCACGAAGCACGTCGCCACCCGTTACGAAATTTCGTGGAGTACTGCCTCGGTGGCACGCAGGAACTGACCGAGATGACGATCGGGCGGCGTCGTGCCCTGCAACCTGGCGATGTGCTTTTACTCTGCACCGACGGCGTCTGGGGCAATTTTGATGAGGGTGACATTGGCCATCCGTTCAGAGGCGGCGCTCCCACGGACGACGCGGTCCGATGGCTCTGCCAGACCGCGGTCACCGCGGCGGCACCGTATAGCGACAATTCGACAGCTGCAGCCATGCTCTGGCGTGGCTGAATGCAAGAGATTCACTTAGGAGACCCTGTGAGCAATAGACCAAGCGGTCGTGCGTCCGGCCAGTTGCGACCCGTTCGATTTACCCGCCATTACACGCGCCATGCGGAAGGCTCCGTGCTGGTCGAGTTCGGCGATACCAAAGTCCTGTGTACCGCCACGGTCGAACCCGGTGTTCCCGGGTTTTTGCGTGGCACAGGACAGGGTTGGCTGACCGCCGAGTACGGAATGCTGCCCCGCTCCACCCATACGCGCAGCGCACGCGAGGCCGCCAAGGGCAAACAAAGCGGCCGTACGCAGGAAATCCAGCGCCTGATCGGCAGGAGCCTGAGGGCAATTGTCGATATGCGGGCGCTCGGCGAGCGCACCATCACCTTCGACTGCGATGTCCTGCAGGCTGACGGCGGTACGCGTACAGCGTCCATTACGGGGGCATACGTCGCGCTGGCCGACGCCATCGCCGCGATGCGTAAAAAAGGCGACCTCAAGGTAGACCC
>CAXBRZ010000050.1:0-12000 GCA_963978075.1 uncultured bacterium
CCAAGGCTTGGACATCACCGGCTTCATCCGAACGGAGGAGGGGGGCGCGCGTGCCTCGGCGGTCGCGGCCCATCCACCCGTGCGGGCGGCGCTCCTCGCGCTGCAGAAGTCCTTCGCGCGGTCGCCGGGCCTCGTCGCCGACGGGCGCGACATGGGGACCGTGGTGTTTCCCGAGGCGGTGCTCAAGGTGTTTTTGACGGCGAGCGCCGAGGAACGGGCGCGACGGCGCTACCTGCAACTGACCGCCGCGGGCGAGGAGGTCGATCTTGCGGTGCTGACGCGCGAGATCGCCGAGCGCGACCACCGGGACGTCCACCGGGCGACCTCGCCGTTGGTACCGGCGACGGATGCGGTGGTGATCGATTCGACGGCGATGCCCGTCGAGGCGGTCTGTGCCGAGGTCCTTCAACTTGCGCGGGCGCGGCTGCCCGGGCGGATCTGAATCCGATCGGGACCTGCTGGCAGGGGATTCCACGGGCTTGCCCGCCTGAAATTGATCTCAAGATCAATTTTTCGCTCAAAACATCACATAGGCGTTTGAAATAAAAAAGATTTTAGAGTAGAAATACAAATCGACGTTTGAAACGTGGATTTGTAAACTCATGTACGCACGTGCAGCAAGACCGACGGTGGAGAGGCTGGCCAAGGGCTTTCCCATCGTGGCGATCACAGGTCCGCGGCAGTCCGGAAAGACGACCCTGGCGCGGTCCTGTTTTCCCGGCAAGCCCTACGTCTCGCTGGAGAATCCGCAGGAACGGGCGTTTGCCGTGGAGGATCCGGAGCGATTTCTCGCGCGCTTTGACGACGGTGCCGTGCTGGATGAAATCCAGCGGGCACCGGTGCTGCTGTCTTACTTGCAGGGCCGGGTCGACGAGCGCCGCCGGATGGGCGACTACGTGCTGACGGGTTCGGCGCAATTCGACCTTGTAGCGGGAATCACGCAATCACTGGCGGGCCGAGTGGGCAGGGTGGAACTGCTGCCGTTGTCAGTGGATGAGTTGCGTGCGGCATCGTTGCTGCCTGACTCCCTTGACCGTGTGCTCCTCACCGGAGGCTATCCGGCCATCTATGAGCGCCAACTTGAGGTCAACGACTGGTTCGTGAACTACGTGTCCACTTACATCGAGAGGGATGTCCGGCAACTCCTCGGTGTGCGCAACCTGCTGCAGTTCCAGCAGTTCGTGCGGCTCTCGGCCGCACGGTCCGGGCAGTTGCTGAATCTTGCGAGCCTTGCTTCCGATGCCGGGATTTCGGCCACCACGGCACGGGAGTGGATTTCGATCCTTGAGGCGAGCTACCTCGTGACCCGATTGCCTCCGTATCACGGCAACTTCGGCAAGCGGCTCGTCAAGACGCCCAAACTGTACTTTCTGGACGCGGGGCTGATGGCTTGGTTGCTCGGTATCCGCGACGAGACTCACCTCGGCGTCCATGCGGCACGAGGTGCCTTGTTCGAGACTTTCGTGGTGTCCGAGTGGATCAAGGCGCGCCTGAACGTCGGCAGGCCACCTGACCTGTGGTTCTATCGTGATTCGCAGGGGCATGAAGTGGACCTGATCACCAACACCGTCGACGGACTGCGGGCGGTGGAAATCAAGTCGGGTGCGACGGTGGCGTCGGACTGGGCCGCGCCCCTACAAGCCTTCCGGGAGCGCTGCCGGTCAGCCCCGACGGTTCGGCCGGTGGTGATCTACGGCGGGGTAGCACACCGCGAGACGGCCCATTACGACCTCCGCCCGTGGTCGGAGCTGGCCTTCAAAGACGGGCACCTGGATTGAGGGCCTCAATACCGCCGGTCCGCTGTCCTAGGGCGGCCAGTGGCCTGGTTCTTGCGGCAGCGAGATGGCGTGCGCGGCGTGACATCAACGCATCAAATTCGATAGCATCATGATGCCATGCGTACCACAGTCACTCTGGAAGCCGACGTCGAACGCGAACTCAAAGAGGAAGCACGGCGTACCGGCGAGCCCTTCAAGCAGGTGATCAACCGGGTCATCCGGGCTGGCTTGCGGGCAGGGAACGTCGCGCAGCCGACCTACGAGCCGCTCGTGTTTGATCTTGGGCAGGCGAGCGTCGATCTCACCCAGGCGGCGGCCCTGGCGGCACAGCTGGAGGATGACGAGTGGGTGCGCCGCTATCGGCAGGCGCGATGATTCTGCCGGACGTCAACGTGCTGCTGATGGCGGTCAACGCGGCCGGTAGTGAGCACCGCGCCGCCCGTGATGCGCTGACCGAAGGCTTTCTGGATGCCCGGGGCGTCGGATTTGCCTGGGTGTCGCTGCTCGCCTTCCTACGCTTGAGCACACGGGCAGGGATCTTCGCCACTCCGCTCTCGACCGCGGATGCGATGCGGGTCGTGGATCATTGGCTCGCCCAACCGCGCGCACGGATCCTGCGCGAGACCGACCGTCACAGCGCGGTGCTTGGATCCTTGCTGCGCGCTGCCGGGACGGCCGGTAACCTGACCACCGATGCGCACCTCGCGGCCCTCGCCATCGAACATGAAGCGACGGTGTTGAGCTTCGACCGGGATTTCGCCCGGTTTCCCGGCGTCCGCTGGCGCATTCCACTTAGCCGGTCCGAAGGCTCTTTCGGAGTCCGCGATCGCTGAGCAGGCGAGGCTTCCTTCCTTCCTTACCTTCCGTTCGCGCCTTAACGTCGCGACTCTCATCAATGCTCCCGCCCCTCCGGGCGATTCCTGGCGAGGCATCGACGCTCATGCGTTGGCTATGTCCGGTGATCGATGGGGCTATGGTAGAATAATAGGTAGAGAGGTGGAAAATGTCCCTGAACATCAAGAGTGCGGAAGCCCATGAACTGGCGCGGCGCCTCGCCGCGCGCACGGGAGAGAGTCTGACGGCGGCCGTGACCCAGGCGCTGCGCGAGCGCCTCGAGCGATTGGCCTACACGACGGATCCGGACGCCAAGGCGCGCGAGCTTTTGAGGATTGGGCGGCGCGCCAAGGCCGCCATGTCGGGTGCGCCCATGGATCACGCCGAGTTCCTGTACGACCAGTACGGGGCGCCCAAGTGATCGTCGATACCTCGGCGCTGATGGCGATCCTGCTGGATGAGCCCGATGCCGCTCTTTACGCCCGGACCCTTGCCGGGGCGACGTCTCTGGCCATGTCCGCGGCGACCTGGGTGGAGGCGGCCATCGTGGTGGAAGCCCACTCCCGTGGGCAGGGTGGCGGGGCGCTTGACGCCCTCATCCGCCAGGCCGGGATCCGCATCGAACCGGTCGCCGATTCCCAGGCCTACACCGCCCGTGAGGCATACCTGAACTTCGGCCAAGGACGGCACCCCGCGTCACTGAACATGGGGGACTGTTTTTCCTATGCGCTGGCCAAGTGCTCGGGCGAGCCCCTGCTCTTCAAGGGCGAGGATTTTGCCCGCACGGATGTGAGTCCCGCCATCACTGGTGCCGGGTGGGTCGGCGTGCACTCCCGCTAGCGGGACTTCGGGTCCCCTCGACGCGTGTGGGGTCAGGGGGTCAAGGCGGCGCGGGGCCCACAGTCCTGCGGCCCTAACCACTTGAGCCGAAAGGGATTGGCTGTTATTCTTGACAGTCTTTCCCGCCGTCGTTGCGTGTCTGACGGGCACTTGCTTGGGCCTACGGGCCTTCGGGTGTTCGTTCGATCCGTTTCTCGGTGGCAAAGAAAACGGTGAAGCCGGCCCCGTGTCGGCTTCGTGTGTAAGACCAACCCCGCGCGCGTGCTGCAATGGCCGGCCGGGTTACTGCAAACGGGAACTCACAGAGTTTCCCGGAGAGACTGTAAAAACATGGAATCATTTGCGCAAATGTTCGAAGAGAGCTTGGCGAACCAAGCTTTCCGTCCCGGTCAGATTTTGACGGCGCTCGTCGTCGAAGTCGGGCAGGACTACGTGATCGTCAATGCCGGACTCAAGTCCGAGGCGGTCATCTCGATCGACCAGTTCAAGAACGAGCGTGGCGAGATCGAGTGCAAGGCTGGCGACGAAGTGGAAGTGGCGCTGGACTCCGTCGAGGACGGTTCGGGTGAAACCCGTCTGTCGCGAGAGAAGGCCAAGCGTGCACGCACTTGGACGCGTCTCGAACAGGCGTTCAATGATCAGGAAATCATCAGCGGCATCATCAATGGCCGCGTCAAGGGCGGTTTCACCGTCGAGATCGAAAACGTCCGCGCGTTCCTTCCCGGTTCGCTCGTCGACGTCCGTCCGGTCCGCGATCCGTCCTACCTCGAGGGCAAGGTCCTCGAGTTCAAGGTCATCAAGCTCGACCAGAAGCGCAACAACGTCGTGGTCTCGCGCCGCGCCGTCGTCGAGCAGGAATACAGCGCCGAGCGCTCGAGCCTGCTGGACAACCTGCAGGAAGGCGCCGTCGTCAAGGGCACCGTCAAGAACCTCACCGACTACGGCGCGTTCGTGGACCTCGGTGGCATCGACGGCCTGCTGCACATCACCGACATGGCCTGGAAGCGCGTCAAGCATCCGTCGGAAGTCGTCAAGGTCGGCGACGAGATCGATGTGCGCATCCTGAAGTTCGACCGCGAGCGTCAGCGCGTCTCGCTCGGCATCAAGCAGCTGGGCGCCGATCCGTGGCAGAACATCGCCCGTCGCTACCCGGCCAACACCCGCATCTGGGGCAAGGTCACGAACATCGCCGACTACGGCTGCTTCGTCGAGATCGAAGAGGGCGTCGAAGGTCTCGTGCACGTCTCGGAAATGGACTGGACGAACAAGAACGTCAACCCGGCCAAGGTCGTGCATGTCGGTCAGGAGACCGAGGTCATGGTGCTCGACATCGACGAGGAGCGTCGCCGCATCTCGCTCGGCCTGAAGCAGTGCAAGCCGAACCCCTGGAAGGAGTTCTCGGAGAACTTCAACCGCGACGACCGCGTCTCGGGCCAGATCAAGTCGATCACCGACTTCGGCATCTTCATCGGCCTCGCCGGTGGGATCGACGGTCTCGTGCACCTCTCCGACATCTCCTGGGACATCCCGGGCGAGGAAGCGGTGCGCAGCTACCAGAAGGGCCAGACGATCGAGGCCGTCGTGCTCTCGATCGATCCGGAGCGCGAGCGCATCTCGCTCGGCATCAAGCAGATGGCGAAGGACCCGTTCTCGGCCTTCATCGCGCAGCACCCGAAGGGCAGCATCGTCGTCGGCACCGTCCGCGAAGTGGACGCCAAGGGCGCGATCATCGACCTCGCCGGCGGCATCGAAGGCTACCTGCGCGCTTCCGAACTGGCCCGTGACCGCGTCGAAGACGCGCGTACCGTGCTCAAGGAAGGCGACACGGTGGAAGCGAAGTTCACCGGCGTCGACCGCAAGTCGCGTGCCATCGCCCTGTCGATCAAGGCGAAGGACATCCACGAGGAGCAGGAGGCCATGCAGGCCTACCGCACCGACTCGATGACCGGCACCAGCCTCGGCGACCTGCTCAAGGAGCAGTTCGGCGGCGGCAGCAACGAGTAAGAGACGGCAATGGACCCTTGGCGGGGGTGGAAACCCCCGCCAAGTGGTCGTAACATGTTGAAAAACCGAACCGGGACGACAGCATGACGAAGTCCGAGCTGATCGAGATCATCACCTTCAAGCAGAAGCATCTGCCGGCGAAGGACGTGGAACTGGCGGTCAAGCACATCCTCGAGATCATGAGCGATGCGCTGGCCACGGGCGAACGCATCGAGATCCGTGGCTTTGGCAGCTTCGCGCTGCACTTCCGGCCGCCGCGTCAGGGCCGTAACCCGAAGACCGGCGAATCCGTCTCCCTGCAGGGCAAGCATGTCCCGCACTTCAAGCCTGGCAAGGACCTGCGCGAGCGGGTCAACGACGGCCAGCACCTGCCGATCCGCGGCGAGTAACCACTGACCCATCGAATGAAAAAAGGGCCCTGCGGGGCCCTTTTTTGGTGTGGTGTGGGGTGTTGATCCTGAGCGCCCTATCTTCGAGCTGAACCGGTCATTGCGAAACGTGGAATCTCGGCGCTAGTCCCGTTCCAATTGAAGGGCCCAGCGCTGGGTCAGATGG
Source organism: uncultured bacterium (assembly GCA_963978075.1). Classification (GTDB taxonomy): domain Bacteria; phylum Pseudomonadota; class Gammaproteobacteria; order Steroidobacterales; family Steroidobacteraceae; genus CAIKZZ01. The sequence goes on from CAXBRZ010000050.1 coordinate 6,012, forward strand.
CAGCAAGACGCACGATCGTGTCTGGATAAGCCTCGACAAGGCGGATCAGTAGCGCCGCTTGTGCATTGGGTTTTGCGCGGCCTTGTTCCCAGTTCTCGAGAGTACGCGCGTTCGTGCGCAGGTAACTGGCGAACAACCCACGTGAAAGGTTCATGGACTCGCGAAGTTTCGCAAGTTCCCGTGGCGTGATCGTCGCAGGCGCCCTCATGGAGACCTCATGGGTGCGCAGCGTCCGCTTGCCCATCCGCTGCTCGGCAAGCGCATCAAACCCTTCCACGATCTCTGCGAATATGTCGCGCTTCTTGGTCATCTCTATTTCCTTGCCTTCAATTCTGCCTTGAGACGCTCTCTGAGCATTTCCTTCTGGCCCCCTGTTAGATCGCCCAATTCATCTTTGTCATAGACGGTGAACAGCCAAAGTTGCGGTCCGCCGCCCCAGAAATAAAAAATGATCCTCAGTCCGCCGCGCGTTCCCTTGCGCCGCCGTGGATCGGCGTAGCGCAATTTGCGCAGCCCACCGGTGCCCTGTATGACATCACCCGCTTCCGGGTTGGCCATGAGCGCGACCTGCAGGGAACGGAACTGGTCATCATCCAAGTAGCCGGCGCGATGACGCTCAAAGGCGGGGAGCTCGACGAACACGGCTTTCATTGATTGATTCTATACGCAACTTGCGGATACTGCAATGATCCGACCCGACACCGGACGATGCCAACCTAACATGGGGCGTAGCGGCCATAAGCGCAGGGCACTTCACGGTGAAGCGCATCACTTGAGATCGTTCCGCACCACCTTGCCTTCCTTCATGACGAAGCCGATCTTGGCCATCTGGGCGAGGTCCTCAAGCGGATTGCCCGGGAGCGCAATCACGTCGGCGTACTTGCCAGGTTCCAGCGTTCCGAGCTTGTCGCCGCGATCGAGTGCGCGCGCGGCATTGATGGTGGCGGTACGCAGCGCCTCGGCGGGCGTCAAGCCCGCATCGTGCATCAGCACAAACTCGCGCGGAATGTCCTTGATCGGCGCGACGGGGAGGTCCGAGCCGAAGAGGATCGTGATGCCGGCCTTGTGGGCCTTCGCCGCACTGTCGAGCGTGCGCTGGTAGGTGTCGGGCGGCAGCGGGATCTTGCCGCTCTCCATGGCCAGTTTGGTGGTGATGAGGGTGGGGGTGTAGGCGGTGCCGCGCTTGGCCATGGCCGCGATGTTCGCGTCGCTCAACGGGCCGTGTTCGATCGAGTCGGTGCCGGCCTCGATGGCGATCTGGGTGGCGGCGCTCATCCCCGCCGAGTGCGTGGCGACACGGCGGTGCAGGCGATGGGCGGTGTTGATGATCGCGGCGAACTCGGCCGGGGTTTCCATCGGACCCGCGGCCGGATCGTCGAAGCCGAAGAAGGCGAGGCGCGCCTTGATCACGTCCGCGCCGCGCCGTACCTCGGAGCGCACCGCGCGTTCGCAGTCGGTCGCGCCCGAGCAGGTGCCGCGGCTCTTGAACGGGGCTTCCAGTTCGTCGCGCTCGCCGAACGCAAAGGCCTCGTAGTCGCCACCGGGCACGCCGAACTGGGGTTCGACGGCGAAGATGCGCGGGCCGTCGAGGATCCCGGCATTGATGGCATTGCGCAGGTCATAGGTGATGCTTGCCGCATCGCCGAGGTTACGGATGGTCGTGAAGCCGGAGTTCAGCACCTCGCGGCCCCGGACGAGCGCCTGCAGGAGTCGCTGCGAGGGGCGACCGATATAGGCGGCGAGGAAGTCGCCCACCGGGTTGTCTGCGTTGACGTCCATCGACACCGAGATGTGCGAGTGCATGTCGATCAGCCCCGGCATCACCCACGCGTCCTTCAGTTCCACGACCTGGTCGCCGTCGACGTAGCCGTCCTTGATGGCCACGATCTTGCCGCCCTCGATGACGATGGACTGGGCGTCCCGCACGGGTTGCCCCGGCTCGCTGATCAGGTGGCCTGCGTGGATCACGGTGGTGGGTGTTGCGGCCTGCGCAAGGCTTATGAAACTGAAGCCGCACAGGGCGCCGATGATGGTCTGTCGCATGAAGAGTCCCCCTCGATGAGGGCCACATCATGCCGCAATGCGGACGTGTGGACACCTAAAGATACATACTCATTACATCCTGGCTGGACGCGGAGGTTTGGCAGGGCAACGGCGGCCGCGACCGCCGCCGCGTGGTAAATTGCCGATCCTCAGGCGCCATTTCTCGGGATGTTCATGACCTTGTCTATTTCGCTAGGCCTTCGCGGGCTGCGCCGATGAAGTGGGGTGAGGCGGCGCTGATCCTCTCGGGTGCGCTGGTCGGCTGGTACGCCACACGGCGCGCCCGCATCGACATGGGGACGCCGAAGAAGGGGCCCTCGAGCGATTACCTGGCGGGTCTCAACTTTCTCGTGAACGAGCAGCCGGACCGCGCCGTCGAGGCGTTCCTGCGGGCCGTCGCCGTCGAGCCCGACACCGTCGAGACGCAGTTTGCGCTCGGCGCGCTGTTCCGCCGTCGTGGCGAGGTCGACCGGGCCATCCGTGTCCATCAGAACCTCATCGAGCGCGGTGATCTCGCGCCGGCCTTTCGTGAGCAGGCGATGTACGCGCTGTCGCAGGATTACCTCAAGGCAGGCCTCTACGACCGCGCCGAGAAGCTGCTGGTGGACCTCTCCAAGGGCGGCACCTACCGCTTGCCGGCGCTGAAGGATCTGGTGCTCATCTATGAGCTTGAGCGCGAGTGGGCCCGAGCGATCGACATGCACGAGGAACTGGCGCGCTCCGGTCGGCCGGACCAGGCGATCGCGCTCTCCCACTACCGCTGCGAGCTGGCCGATGCGGCACGCCGTGCCGGCGATTTCGAGAGTGCCCGCGCTCAGTTGAAACAGGCCAAGCAGGGGCTGCGGCCGTTCCCGCGGGCCGCGCTCGTGCGGGCGGATGTGGCCCTCGACGAGGGGGACGTGGCGCTTGCGCTCAGCCTGCTGCGCCGTGTCCCGGTGGAGAGCCCGCAGCTGGCCTCCGAAGTCCTGCCGCGCCTCGTGCGGGCACTGAAGGCGGAAGGGCGGGAGGCCGCCCTGCCGGAGGTCCTGGCGGAGTTTGCCGGCGACGGCACCGACGTGGCCGATGCCATCGCCCATGCCGCGATCCTGGCCGGACGCACCGAGTCGCCGGCCCTTTTGGATGTGCTGCGTGGCTACTACGCCCGACAGCCGGCGGTGGCGGAACTCGTGCAGGCGCTGGCGCCGGGCCAGGCGCTTGATGATGGCGCGGTGCGTGCCCTCGCGCAGGCGCTGAAGCGCCAGTCCCAGACGGTGGCCCGGTACCGCTGCTCCGACTGCGGCTTTGCGGCCAGCGCGTTCTTCTGGCAATGCCCTGGCTGCAAGAGCTGGGACACCTTGAAGCCCTTGGGTCCTGGTGAGCAGGGCGGGGCACTGGCGCCACTCGGCGGCTGAGCGACTGACTTCACCTGACGGATGGGTGGCAGGAGTGGAGTGGCCGGCTTGAGTTCCGTTGTTCCAAGCGGATCATAAACAAGTAAAAACGGCGTTTATCAACCGCGCTCGAATAGTTTTCTGAAACAAGTAAAAACTAATATAAATAAATAAAAACAATAAATTTAAGTGTCTGTCGAAAATATATCGTAAGTCGAGAATGCGCCTCCCATGGCGTCCAATCGAGGGCACAGGTAACGGGACTTGCCGGAGCGTTGCTCGCGCGCCTGAATCGGTCTGCCGTGAATACTTTCCCGAACGGGAAATATTATTGACAATCCCGTCTCGCGAGATGATAATTTCCCGATCGGGATAGTTGGTGACTCATGACGCGAATCGATACGCCAGTCCTACTGGGGGCGGCCATCAGGGCAGCTCGCAAGGCGTTGCGCCTAACGCAGCCGGAGTTGGCGCTCACGGCCGGGGTCGGGGTGCGCTTTATCGTCGAACTGGAGTCCGGCAAGCCGACGGTGAGGCTGGAGCACGTTCTGCGGGTCATCCATGTGCTTGGTGGGCATCTGGCCTTGGTGGGGTTGCCCGCTGAAAACCCCGAACCCGTGGCCCGAGGCTCCGTCCATGTCGGGTGAACTGCAGGTTTGGCTGCATGGCTCCCTCGTGGGCCAGTTGACGTGGCGCGAAGGCCGCCTGAGCTTCACCTACGCCGAGGGTTGGCTGGCGAGCCAACGCGCGTCGCCATTGTCGCAGTCACTCCCGTTGCAGCAACTCCCTTTTGACGCAAGCCAATCCCGTCCTTTCTTCGCCGGTCTGCTGCCGGAAGCAGGCGTCCGCCGAGTGCTGGCGAGGCGGTTACAGATATCGGATCGCAACGATTTTGAACTGCTGGAGGTGCTAGGCGGCGAATGCGCAGGGGCCGTGACGTTCTGGCCGACAGGGTCCGTGCCGCCGAGTCCCGGGGGCCGGGAATCCGTTCGTTGGCTGTCGGACGCCGAACTGGCCGATATTCTGGCCGATTTGCCCCACCGTCCGTTGATGGCGGGGAGTGAAGGGCTGCGGCTTTCGCTCGCTGGGGCGCAGGACAAGCTGCCAGTCGTCGTCGCCGAGGGTCGTATCGGCTTGCCGGTGGACGGCGCGCCGAGTTCCCACGTCCTGAAGCCCGCAATCGCGTCAGTCACCGACAGCGTCGCAAACGAAGCCTTTTGTCTCGCGCTGGCGCGGGCCATGGGGCTCGGTTCTCCCGCGGCGGAGATGAGGGAGGTGGCTGGGCGGTCGTTCCTGCTCGTCGAGCGATATGACCGCAGGGCACTCGACGACGGCGGTGTGCGGCGTCTCCACCAGGAGGACTTCTGCCAGGCTCTAGGCGTCATTCCTGAACTCAAGTATCAAAATGAGGGAGGGCCCGGGTTCGCGGCTTGCTTCGATCTCTTGCGCCGAGCCTTGCGTCCCAGCGCGCCTCACATTCTCCGGTTCTTCGACATCGCGGTCTTCAACGCGCTCATCGGCAACCATGACGCTCACGCAAAGAATTTTGCACTCCTTCATGATGAAAGCGTGATGCTCGCGCCTTTCTACGACCTGCTCTCGACGGCGGTTTACCCTCGCCTGACCGACAAAATGGCGATGAAAATTGGCGGTCGATATCGGTTTTCTGAAATCCATGAACGCCACTGGGAACGATTCGCGGACGAGGTGGGTGTCAGCCGAGCCGTCGCCAAGCGCCGAATCCTCACGATGGCGACCCATCTCCCACAGGTCGCTGGCACTATGGCGCAAGCCGCTGGGCAGCCGTTTGCCGGACGTTCAGTCATCACGAATATCGTGGACCTGATCACGCAACGTTGTGCCCTCACATTGCGCCGATCGGCGGAGTCGGGCGCCGAGTCGAACGACGTGGAATCCGAAGATCCCTAGTGCGCGATGCGCAACTCCGATAAGGGTGATTGCGCATGGCGCCTGCCGCCCATCGGCGCATGCTGAGGACAGCCGGGACGTCACGATGCTGGAGGCTGTCATGACTCATCCCACACTGGAATCGCTGGTGTCCGACATCGAGGCACTGGCTCAACGCGCAGAAACCCTGCTCGGCGAAACCGCGGGCGAAGTGGAAGAGGGAATCCTCGAACGTAGCGAGGCGGCCCTTGCCGCTGCGCGCGCGCGACTGCAGGCGCTCGACAACGCCATCCGGGCCCGGGCACGCGGCGTTGATCGCGCGGTGCAATCCCATCCCTGGACGGCGGTCGGCATCGGAGCGGCGGTCGGCCTGCTGCTCGGCTTCCTGGTCGGGCGTCGGGAGCGATGAGCACCTGGGAGGCCTGGTGGCGGCGCGGGCTCCGTCTCGTGGGCACGGCGCTCGACCTTATCCGGGTGCGACTTGATCTTGCGGCGACCGAGACGGAACTGTTTGTCTCGGAGATCCTGCACGAGTGGCTGCTTGGGCTCCTCGGCCTCCTGCTCCTGGTGCTCGGGGTGGTAGCGCTCGGGGTGCTCGCGGTCCTTGCGGCGGGCGAGGCCTGGCGGCTTTCGGTCCTCGCGGCGGTCGCGCTGCTCGCGGCGCTGCT
>CAXBRZ010000051.1:0-11845 GCA_963978075.1 uncultured bacterium
AGGTCGATGACGACGTCCTTCCTGAAGCGGGCACGATAGTCGAGTGCGAGGCGGGTCACGAAGACGCATGCCTCGGGATCATCGCCGTTGACGTGGAAAATCGGCGCCTCCACCATCTTGGCCACGTCCGAGCAATACAGCGTCGAGCGCGTATCGCGCGGATCCGAGGTGGTAAAGCCGACCTGGTTGTTCACGACGATGTGGATCGTTCCACCCGTGTAGAAACCGCGTGCCTGCGACAACTGCAGGGTCTCCATCACGACGCCCTGCCCGCCGAAGGCGGAGTCACCATGGATCACGACAGGCAGCACCCGCTCGCCGTTCAGGTCACCGCGCCGTTCCTGCCGCGCACGGACCGATCCCTCGACCACGGGATTGACGACTTCGAGGTGCGACGGATTGAAGGCCAGCACCACGTGCACGTTGCCGGCATCGGTCCTCAGGTCCGAGGAATAGCCCTTGTGGTACTTCACGTCGCCCGAACCGCGCAGGTGCGAGAGGTCGTAGTGGCCCTCGAATTCCGAGAACAGGTCGCCCGGTGACTTGCCCAGCAAATTCACCAGCACATTCAGACGCCCACGATGCGCCATGCCGATGACGCATTCCTCGACGCCTGCGTGTCCGCTGTATTGCACGAGATCATCGAGCATCGGGATCAGCGAGTCCCCGCCTTCGAGCGAGAAGCGCTTCTGGCCGACGTACTTCGTGTGCAGGTAACGCTCGAGCCCTTCGGCGGCCGTCAGCTGCCAGAGGATGTTCTTCTGCTCGTCGGGCGTGAAACGGTGACGCAGCCGTCGGTCCTGGTAGGTCTGCTGCAGCCACAGACGCTCCTCGCTCGAGGAGACGTGCGCGAACTCGGCGCCGATGGTGTCGCAGTACAGATACTTCAGCTGCGTCAGCATGTCGCGCAGTTTCATGCGCGTCGGGATGGCTTCGGTCTTGGAGCCGGTCAGGAACTCGGTATCAAGGTCGGACTCTGACAGCCCGAAATAACCGATCTCCAGAACCCGGGGCCGTTCGCGCTGCATCATTCCAAGCGGATCAATCCGCGCAACGAGATGACCACGGTTGGCGTACACCTGGACCATGCGCGACACGGCGCCCTGCTTGGCCGCGGCGTCCGCGGACACGACAGTGGGCGCGGCCCCCACGCGGGGGCTTTTTGCTTTGAGCGCGAGTTCCGCGAGCACCGGACGGTGCGCCACATCACGGCCCGTGGGACCTGCGGAACGGGCGATGCCATCGAAATAATGGCGCCATTCGGCGGGGACCCGGGCGGGATCCTCCAGGAACGCTTCGTAGAGTTCCTCGACGAACGTGGCATTGGAGCCGGACAACGGCGTCGAAGCGAACCAATCGGTCAATCGTGCGCTCACGTCCCTACCTTCGGTGTGTGGACAGGCGCACGAGTCTAAGGCAAAGATACCGGCCGTCAACGGCCAGTTTATATTTAAACCGAACGGTCGTTTTATTATTTAATTCGTTGTGGCTTAGGCACTAGCGACCCACCGCATGCCAGACCGCCCAGGCAATGCCGATGACCAACGCTGCGATGACACCCCACTGGACCAGGAGCACGACGCACACGAAAACCAGTCGGAGCAGCGCCCCCACAAGATGGAACAACGAGACGAAAAACCCGCCCTCGGATCCACCCTCCGGCCTCATCTCGGGATTCGGTAACGCATCGGATGCCCCGACGTCGGACCTGCCCTTGCGGCGGGCAAACGTGCTGTAACTGAGCCCCGTACCCGGCAACCCAACGGTGGTGCGCGTACCGCGGGAACTCACATTGACGGTCGCGCCATGACCACCGATGGACACGGAACTCCCGGTCTTGCCAAAGTTCACCCGAATGCCGGGCAGCAGGCGGATCGAACGGCGAAACCGGAATCCCATGGCCACTCCCTGTGGTTTATGGCGCCCCGAACAGGAGTCGAACCTGTGACCTCGCCCTTAGGAGGGGCGCGCTCTATCCAGCTGAGCTACCGGGGCCCTGCGCGCATCGTACCGCTTCGCGCGACGACGCTGTAGATGCGCAACATCGCAGTGAGAACATCAGCGATGAAAACGAGGAAGTCGCGCGCCGACGACCCTGACCAAAAGCGCCCGGCCCGGTCGGGCAGTGGGAAGTGGTGGAGCGGAAGGGGATCGAACCCTCGACCTTCGCGATGCGAACGCGACGCTCTCCCAGCTGAGCTACCGCCCCGTCGAATGCGCGCGCATTCTAGCATCGGTCTTCGTCCGCGCAACCGACATTCGTCGCAGGCCGCGAATACAATGCCGTTTCCCAGCATGAAAGCCAGGCTGCCCATGATCACTGTTCGCCCTGCCCGACCCGACGACGCCGCCTTCATTGCGGCCGGCAATGTACACATGGCCATGGAGACGGAAGGGCGCGCTCCGGATCACCCTCTCGTCCTGCGCGGCGTATCCGCCGTGTTCGAGGACGCCGGCAAAGGACGGTTTTTCATCGCCGAGCGCGGCGGCACCCCTGTCGGACAGGTCCTCGTCCAGCGGGAGTGGAGCGACTGGCGAAACGCATGGTTCTGGTGGCTCGCGTCCGTGCATGTGCTGCCCGAGTACCGGGGCTGTGGCGTCTTCCGCCATCTCTACGTGCATCTGCAGGCACTCGCCCACGCCGAACCCGACGTCTGCGGCATCCGTCTGTACGTCGAAGACCACAATAGCCGCGCCCAAGCGGTATACGCCCGTCTTGGCATGCAGGACGGCCATTACCGGGTGTACGAAGAGGACTTCCGGCCGCCGGCGGCTGTCTGAGACGGGCGCCGCTCAGGGCAGGCGCAGTTTCAGTACCGATGCCCGGCCCGTACTCGGAAGCGCCACGACATAAGTGGTGCCGTACTCGTCGTCGGCCATCTCAGGAACGCTGACCTCGGGGGCCAGGGCGTGAACGATGGAGCCGACGGTATCGCTGTGCGCCACGACAAGCACCCGGCGCCCCCGGTCGGACGCCAGAATGGATCGAGCAAGCGCCTGCGGATCGGCTGACGGCGATTGCGTCACGACTCCGCCATGCGCCTGCACCAGCGCCGCTGCGGTCGCCTGTGTCCGCTGCCATTCGGTCACGTAGATGTGGTCAAACCCCAGCTGACCCGCATCGCTGGCCATGGCCGCGAGTCTCTGCGAGCGCAGGAGACCCTCCGCGCTGAGCACCGGGTCAGGGCCTTGGTCGGGTGCCTTCTCGGCGTGACGCATCACCACCACCAGCGTCGCAGGCGCCCGTTCCACGTGCCCTGCGTGCCATCGATACCCGGCCAACAGCACGAGCCACCCACCCAAGAAGGCCGCAATGACGGGCACAAAGAAGGTCTTGCGCCGCAGCCTCGCGTATTCTTTGTCCATGAAAGGCATCTTACCGCACCCCTCCGCCAGCCGCATAAGCGTGCGCTTTGGGGTCGTCATCCTGGCCGCCGGCGCCTCCCGCCGCCTGGGCCGACCGAAAGTCCTGGTGCGCCGCGCGGGCAAGACGCTGCTTGAACTCCAGGTCCGCAAGGCCGAGCGGTGTGGCGCCCGTTGGATCGGCGTCACCTTGGGCTGCCGTTACGAGCGCACCGCCCCCGCCCTGCGCGGCCTGCCGGCAAGCGTGATCCGGGTGCCCCACTGGCGATCCGGAATGGGAACTTCCATCTGTGCCGCAGCGCGGGCAGCACCCGCACAGCTGGGCCTTGTGTTCATGGCGGCCGACCAGTGGCAACTGACGGCAGCGGATCTTGCCAGGCTGGCACGCGGGGCCGGCCGCAAGACGCGCGCAGCGGGTTACGCCGGCATTGTGGGCATACCGGCCTTTTTTCCGCCTGCACAGCGGATCGCTCTGCAGCACTTGCGCGGGGAGCGCGGCGCCCGGGTCCACCTGCGTCAGGCCGTCGTCTGCGCGATGCCCCATGCCGGCCCGGATCTCGACACGACGCATGACCTTTGCGTGCTGCGCGCGGCCTGGCCCCTTTATCGCTCGTTCCCGCGATGATCTCCCGCCATCCACGTTCCGTGGCAGTGATGGCGCTGCTGTGGATGGCCGCAGCGGACGCGAACGGGCTGGACAACTGGTACCGGATTCTCATCGGGGGACAGGACGCCGGAGAGATGCATGTGGTCGTCACCGCCGCGCAGGGCGTGACGACCACACGGACGACCGACCGCGTGATCATCGATCGCGACGGACATCGCATCACGATGTCGCTGAGTGCAGAAGAACAGGAGGACGACAGCAGGCTCCTGCGGGCGAGTTTTGTCACCCGGATCGACGACGACGAGACCCGACTCGATGCAGAGGTGGACAACACGCAAGTGCATTTCGCGACGCAGACGAGCGCGGGCCGATATGAGCGCGTCGTCGTACTGAACGACCGTCTGCTCGGCCCCGAAGCCATCCGGCGCGAGACCCTTGCGCGCCTGCAACGCATGGGCGATGCGTGGCAGTACCGGACGCTTGCGCCAGACTCAAGCGACGTGTTCCTCGTCGCTCGCAAACTCGAGACGGACCGCCAGGACCGACGTGGATTCGACGTGCGCGACGTGCGCGAGGACGGGAGCATCGAGCAGACCCTGCGACTGGATGCGGACGGCACACTCGTGCAAAGCCGTGAGCGCTCGCCATTGGGCGAGATCGTCCTTGAACGGACGGACGGGCCACCCGAATCCCCTTCCGGGGTGCGTCTGCCGCTCGCCGGAAGTCTCCCGATCAACCGCCCGCTGCCCGGCTCGGGCCGGACGGTCCGAGCGCTGACGCTGCGGCTGGACGGTCACGACGCGCCCCTGCTGGCGCAGGATTTCGCAGGCCCCGGACAGGTGGCCACTCCGGATAGACACAACGGGTTGCAGCTTGCGATCACGCTGCCTGGCCTCGACGCGGCCAGCCGGATCCCTCCCACGCCGGCCGAGCGCGGCGCCAACGCGCTTTTTCCAAGCGAAGCTGTCGAAATCCGCGCCTTCGCCGACAGCATCGCGCGGCGATCCGACAGCGAGGAGGCCGTATTGTCCAACACCATCGCTGCCGTCCATGCCCGACTGGCCTTCGATCCGGGTTTTGTCATCGCCAATGGCCTCGACGTCCTTCGCCGCGGACGCGGCACCTGCGTCGCCTATGCCACCCTGACCGCCACGACCTTGCGGGCGCTCGGCTATCCCTCGCGCGTGGTCTATGGATATGCCTACGCATCGGGGCAATTCGTCGGACATGCGTGGACCGAGGTCTGGAGTCAGGACCACTGGCGCGGTCTGGACGCCGCGCTGTACGCCGACGACTCGTTCGACAGTGCACGTATCGCCCTCGCGCGCAGTCACGGGGCCGACGGCGCCGGTGGCGGTCTGGACGCGCTTGGCAGGACATTTGGCCGCTTCAGCGTGACGCTGCTCGATTTTGAGGTTGCGGCATCGGAACCGCCTGTCGGACGTTGAGCTTTTTGGTTCGACCTGCTACCTTTATTTAACAAGGTAGCATCATGACAACCGAAAGCAAGCTCGCCCCGTTGCGCAAAGGCCTCCTCGAGTTCGTGGTCCTCAAGTTGTTGGGGGGACCCTCGCTCTATGTCGCCGACCTGCTGAAATCCCTCGCGACCACCGACTTTGCCACCCAGGAAGGAACGCTCTACCCCCTCCTCAGCCGACTGCGGCGCGAGGGGCTGCTTGATTACGAGTGGCGCGAGAGCGACCTCGGCCCGCCGCGCAAGTACTACCGCCTCACCGATGCCGGTCGCGCCCAGCTCGCGCAGCTGGAAGCCTACTGGCAGCAACTTAACCTGACCCTGCAGACCTTGGGGACCACGCCATGCGCCGAGTGATCACTGTCAGCCTGAATGGCAATGCCTACGCGCTCGAGGAGGATGCGGCGGAGGCCCTTTCAGCCTATCTCGAGTCGGCCCGACGCGCGCTTGAGCAGAACGCGGACCGCGAGGAGATTCTCGGCGACCTTGAACAGGCCATTGCCGACAAGAGCCAGCGCTTTCTCGGCGCGCACAAGTCCGTGCTCAGCCGCGCGGAGATTGCCCAGATCCTGGCCGAGATGGGACCTGTTTCGGACGACTCGTCCGGCGAGCCCACGCCTGGCGGTCCATCAGGCGCTGCCCCACAGAATCCGCCGCGGCGACATCGCCTGTTCCGCATCCGTCAGGGGCAGCAACTGGCCGGTGTCTGTAACGGACTGGCTGCCTATTTTGGCCTGGATGTGACCTGGATCCGTCTGGCCTTCATCCTCTTCGCATTCTGGGGCGTGGCACTCTTCGTGTACATCGCACTGATCATCGTGATGCCGGTTGCGAGCAACCCGGAAGAACTCGCCTCGGCGTACGGAGAGCCCTTCAACGCACGCGAATACGTCGAACGGGCCCGCCGCGAAACCCGACGATTCGCAAACTCCGACTGGTCCAAGGAGAAGGCTGAACTCAAGGCGGAATGGGAACGTTCCAAATCCTTTGTGCGCACGGAATTGAGGGATTCCCTGCGTGATTGGCGGCAGCGCCGCACCGATGCCCATAGACGACGCCGTGCCGCAGCCTCGGCCGGCGCTCAGGCCGCCTCGCCACCCCCCTCGCCGCACCACACCACGCGTCCCGGCGCATTGCAGCGATTGCTGACGATATGCCTCACCCTGCCGCTCATCGTGGTGTTCGCAGCGCTCTCCGGTGTTTGGATCCTCGCCATGTTCGCACTGGTGACCACCGGGACCCTGTTTGGTTTCCTGATGCCCATCGCGGTACCCGTCTGGGTCACCGTCGTGCTGCTGGTGCTGGTATTCGGGCTCGTCACCTGGCCCCTGCGACTGCTTGTTCACCTGATCGCCCCGCCTGCCCATCCTTCGGGCATGCAGCCGGCGTTCAGTGCGCTTGAAACACTCGTGGGCATCGCCGCCTTGGTCGCCATCCTGTTCTGGGCGCACCACCACGTGGCGCCCGTGGGCGACGCACTGGACGCGATCGCCGAGCAGCTTCGCCTTCTCATCGAGCGCCTCCTCCACAACGCGCCTGTCGAGGTCAATACCTAGCGTGGTGCCCTGACCGCGCCCGCGGTGGCATGATGGAATCCCCTCGACGCGCGAGACTCCGATGCACCGTCTGCGAATCCTGCCCAGCACTCTGTTCGCCTTGCTCGTGACGAGGGCGATGGCCGCCATGGCCGACGCTTCGCACGACATTCCCCTGCCGCAGGATCCCGGCGTCGCCCAGTGCTCGGCGCTGCCAGGCCATCTTGAACTGAGCAACGATGCCCTGCGCTATACCCTGCAATCGCGCGACGCCTCCGTCGCCCGAGGCGTCCTCGAAAGCACGTGGACCGGCAGACATGACGCGCTGGACGGCCCACTGCTGCGCCTGACCGGCACCGACCGTTCGCTGGTCATCGACTCCGACCAGTTCCATCTGGTGGGCGCACCGAGTTGCGAAACCGTTCCGGTCGACGACAAGGCCGCTCGCGCGGCGGACCACCGTCACGGCCTCGACCTGCACCTTGTGCTCGAATCCGGGGACGGCGCGCTCAGGCTGGACTACCGGGCGCGCCTGCGCGACGGCACCGCCTACGTGCGTGAACTGTTTGACATCGCACCGCGACGGGACCTGCCGATCGGCAAGGTACAACTCCTTGACCTCAACCTCCCGGGCGCGACGGTTGCCGGCATGGCCAACGGCTCGCCCGTGCTCGCGACCGACCGATATGCGGGCATCGAGCACCCGATGAGCGAGTCGCTCGTGGTGGCAGGTCGCGCCAGTGCGATCGTGCGGCGTGTACTGCCCATGCGCGCGAATGTGGCAGTCCGTTATTCCACCGTCCTCGGACTGACGGGACCTGAGTCACCCCGGCGGGGATTTGCCGCCTATCTCGAAGCGGAGCGCGCACATCCGTTTCGGACCTTCCTGCATTACAACTCGTGGTACGACATCGGCTACTTCAGCCGCTACGACCAGAAGGATGCCCTTGGCGCCATCGAACGTGTTGGCGAGGAACTTGCCCGCAAACGCGGCGTGACGCTCGACTCGTTCCTCTTCGATGACGGTTGGGATGACACGAGCCGCCTGTGGCAGTTCAACGCGGGCTTCCCGGAGGGCTTTGCTCCACTGAGTGCCGCGGCGGGTGCGTTCGGCGCGGCGCCTGGCATGTGGCTGTCGCCCTGGGGAGGCTATGGACCTCCGCGGCAGCAGCGACTCGCGACCGGTCGTGCGGCAGGCTTTGAGGTGGACGACCAAGGGTTGGCACTGAGCGGGCCCCGCTACTACACGCTGTTCCATGACACCACCCTGGACCTTGTGCGCCGCTACGGCGTGAACATGTTCAAGCTGGATGGCACCGGCAGCCCCGACAAGGTCACGCCCGGCAGCGCATTCGACAGCGATTTTTCCGCCGCGTTGGAACTCATCCATGATTTGCGAACGGCGAACCCGAACCTCTACATCAACCTCACCACCGGAACGTGGCCCTCGCCGTTCTGGCTCATGAGTGCGGATTCCATCTGGCGCGGCGGCGAGGACCACGCTTTTCTGGGGCAGGGATCGGATCGACAGCGCTGGATCACCTACCGTGATGCCGACACCTACGGCGGGATCGCCAGGCAAGGCCCCCTCTACCCGCTGAATTCGCTGATGCTCCACGGCATCATCTACGCACGCCACGCCCGCGGCCTCGATCACGATCGTGGGCATGATTTCGCCGACGAGGTCTGGAGCTACTTCGCCAGTGGCACGGGCCTGCAGGAGTTGTACGTCTCGCCGGACCTGCTTTCGTCCGCCGACTGGGACCTGCTCGCCGAGGCGGCCCGTTGGGCGCGTTCGAATGCAGCGATCCTGCGCGACAGTCACTGGATCGGCGGCGACCCCGCCCGGGACGAAATCTACGGCTGGGCCGCTTGGATGCCCGCAGGCGCCGTGCTCACGCTGCGCAATCCCTCGAGCCGTCCTCAACGTGTCACCCTGGACCTTGCGGCTGCACTCGAGTTGCCGCGCGGCGCCCCGACACGCTACCGCGTCGAGCGGCAGTACGGACCCGCGGTCGAGGGACCGATGCCGCTGTCGGCCACCCGGACGTGGACCTTGCCGCCCCACGCCGTGGTGGTGTGGAACCTGCGTCCACTGCGCTGAAACGTTGCGCGCGGATCATATTTCGATGATAATCGAAATATGTGGGATGAGACCTACCGAGCCTTGGCAGACCCCCAGCGCCGGGCACTCCTCAAGGTGCTGCGCGAAGGCCCTCAGGCGGCCGGCGATCTTGGCGCGCATCTGGCCGTCGCCCCCAGCACGCTGTCGCACCACTTGGGACAACTCAAGGCGGCCGGTCTCGTGCGCGTAGAAAAGCGCGGCACGCAGCGCATCTACTCGATCAACACCTCGGTGATCGAAGACCTCACCGCGGACCTCCTCAGCCTGCGTGATGCGGGGAAATGACCATGTCGACCTTGCGCGAATTCCGCACCGCCTACTGTGTCCTCATTGCGACCGTTGTGCTGCAGGGCGTCCTGTACCGGCATTTGCCGGACCCGATGCCCGTGCACTGGAATGCGGACGGTGTTATCGACGGCCGTCTGGCAAAACCACTTGGCCCGTGGCTCGGCACCCTGATACTTGTCGGCGCCACCGTCGTCATGACTCTCATGCCGCGACTTTCACCGGCGAACTTTCCAATGCTCCCCTTCGCGCGGGTGTATCGCCATCTCGCGACCACTTTCGCCCTGTTCGCTCTTTGGGTGATGCTGGTGACGGACGCGATCGCCATGGGCTGGCCTCTTTCACTTCCACGCCATCTACTGATTGCAGTGGGATTGCTCTATGTCGTGCTCGGCAACTGGATGGGCAAACTGACGCAGAACTTCTACTGCGGCATCCGCACGCCCTGGACGATTGCCAACGCCGAGGTGTGGAACCGGACGCACCGTCTGGCGGGCCCTCTGATCATGCTGGCCGGTATCGCCTCGCTGGCGGGCGCCTCCTTCTCAGCCCGCGTCGGTTTCATCCTGCTGGCAGCCGGCACGGTGGTCGGCTTTGCGCTGCCGGCGGTGTACTCGTGGTGGATCTCGCCGCCCGCGGCGGCGGAACCCCCGCAGGAGGACGATTGACCTCGTTCGACTACCTGAACCCTAATGTGCCGCGTGGCTTGCGCCGGGTCACGATGCCGGTGCTCGACGCGACGCCACAGACGCTTCATGGGTATGGACATCTCGTCGAGGACCCGCAGCATTGCCCTATCGAGATCGTGCGCTGGCCTGCCCAAGGCTGGCGTCCGGTGGACGAGGGCACCGGTGACGAGGGCGGGACCACCGAAGGCGTCTTCGTGAGCGAATGGCAGGGTGACGTGCTGTACGGCCGCAATTCGGCGGTTGGCGGTCATTACGTGCTTGGCTATGGGGCCGAGCCGGCCGACGCGCGCACCGACCATGCGCTCCCGCCCAAGGAGATGCTGCTCTGGCATGCCAACTACCATCCGGATGGCGGACAGCTGTTTTTTCCGCTCGACCGCAAGCCGTTTTACGTTCCGCTGGCCTTGCCTGGAGATGACGTCCGGCCCGAGGATTTCGTGTGCTTTCGCTGCGACGGGACGGCCGGCCTCTACATCCACCCCAACATCTGGCACGAGGGTGTGTTCACCCTGCGAGGTGCGCAACGTTTCCTTGACCGACAGGGCAAGGTGCACGCGCGCGTGTCCATCGACTTCGCGCGCGAATTCGCCTGCCTGTTGCAGGCTCACCTGCCGATAGCACCCTGATCAGTCGACGAGACTGTCGCCGCGCCGGCCGGCGTAGGCGTAATGCACGGGCAACACCCGTCCGTACAATTGCCGCGTCCGCTCAGGACTGCCGATCATGTCGGCCCGCTCGGCGAAGCTGTAAATCGCCACGTAGCGGCGGCGGGCCCCTTGCAATGGCGCCACACGATGCAGGGAATAGCGGCCGCGGAAAATCTGCAGGTCCCCCGGGATCAGATCAAGGCGCCGGATAAGACTCGCATCGCCGTCCAGAACCCTCTGAACGCCTGCGTAGTTCTCGTCCGTGGGCGTACGCAGCGCGGGACTGTACTCAAAGGCGCCGCCCTCCTCCGCATTCTGGATCGCGAGCGTGACGGTGTAGTTGTTGGTGTCGAAGTGCCACGGAAATCCATTGCCTGCCTCGGCGAGATTGACGATGACATCCGCCAACGGATCGCCGTAACGATGGAAGTTTGCTTCCTGCAGCGCCGACTGGATGAACGGCGCGAACGGCGGCCACTCATAGATCGCCCTGATCGCACTGTCCGCTCCAAACTGGTCCCCGGGCACAAAGGCGTTGGATCGGTCATAGAACCGGCGCAGTGGATGGGTGGGCTCCAGATCCGGGCGGTCCTGTGTGAAGTAGGCGTTGGTGCGGTTGAAGCTGCGGTGGCCGGCACCCTGGACACGGTCGCATTCCTCGACCAGACGCTCCACCCACTCCGGCCGCACAAAGCCGCGCAGGACCGCGCAGCCGCAGTCCGCAAGGAGAGTGCGAATCTCGGCCAACAGCGCGTCGCGCTCAGGACCGTGACGGTGGATCGGGTAGCGATCGGTATCCACCATGGAAAGGGCTGTGGAATGCATATCGATGGCTGCGTTCATAGGGGACCCGCTCTGGACGACCCTTGCATTATCAGTGTGTGGCGGCAAATCAGTGCCGCGACGTGTTCATGTTATTATGCGTTTCATGCATACAAAAACGCTGCCGCCGATGACCGGCCTGTTGGCCTTCGATGCGCTGGTCCGTTGTGGCTCGGTCCAACGGGCGGCCGAATCGCTGCACCTCTCGCAACCGGCCACCAGCCGCCGGCTCATCGCTCTTGAGACCTACCTCGGCGTGGACCTCTTTGACCGCAGTACCCGCCCGATGTCACTCACC
>CAXBRZ010000052.1:0-11796 GCA_963978075.1 uncultured bacterium
TTTTTTCAAGCAGAAGACGGCATACGATATTGGTCAGTGACTGGAGTTCAGACGTGTGCTCTTCCGATCTGAAGCAGGTCCAACGGTTGCGCGGAGTGTAAACTTGCCCGTGGAGACGCTCCGGCCGACCGGAGCCTGGCTTGAAATATGACAAATCCGGGGTTCCACGGAATCCGGAAGGGGGCAATTGGCATGAAACTACTGCCGCGCGTGCTGGCCGCTGTGACGGGCCTGCTGCTGTGTGTTTGCGTAATTGCGGCGTCTGCTGACGGCAAGCTGCGGACACCCGACGACCTGCACGGCAAACGGATCGCCGTGGCAGTCGGCTCCGCCCAGGAGATCTGGGTCAGCAAGAACATCCCGGATGCCACCCTGCTGCAATACGAGACCATCCCAGACCTCGTTACTGCGGTGGCGACGGGGAAGGCCGATGCCACGCTCAAGGACCAGGGAACGCTCAAAGCGCTGCTGGCCGCCAACCCGACCATGGCGCCCTTGGGCGAATCGGTCTTCAGCTCCCCGCTCGCGTCTGCTTTCCGCAAGGGACACCCGGAGGTCCGGGTCCAGTTCAACGACTTCCTGAAGAAAATCCGCGCCAATGGCGTCTACGACGACATCATCGATCGTTGGATGAAGCGTGGCGAAATGACCATGCCGAAGATCGATCAGGTTCCGACAAACGGCACCCTGACGGTCGGCGTCGCACTGGTCGGTCTGCCTCTGGCCCAGATCAAGGACAACGAACCGAGTGGACTTGAGTTCGAAATCATCTATCGCTTTGCCGCCGAGATTGGCAAGACGCCCAAGATCGAGCTGATGGAAGTGGGCGGCATGATCGCCGCAGTCGCCTCCGGAAAAGTCGACATGGTGACTGCGCTCTACAACACCGAAGAACGACGTAAAAAAGCGGACTTCTCGGACCCCATTTATGAAATGGGCAACCAGTTCGTGGCCCTGAAAAGCAATATTGCAGGCTACGAAAGCGAGACCGAAGCCGCGGGACACACGACGCCAGGATTCATGGAGCGCATTAAAGAAAGCTTTGTCGCCAACATCCTCACGGAAAAGCGCTACCTCATGATCTGGGATGGTCTGCAGACGACCATGATCATCTCGGTCCTCTCGACGATCTTCGGCACTGCCCTAGGGGGCCTTGTGTGCCTGCTGCGCATGTCCTCGGTGTCGTGGCTGAATGTTCCCGCCAAGATCTATATATCAATCCTCAGGGGAACACCGGTACTGGTGCTCCTAATGCTGATTTTCTATGTGGTCTTCGGATCCGTGAACATCAGTCCGACACTCGTTGCGGTGATTGCCTTTGGCATGAATTTCGCGGCGTATTTTGCGGAAATCTTCCGCGCCGGACTGACGGGGATCGACAACGGCCAGCGGGAAGGAGGCATTGCCATGGGGTTCAGCCCCGTCCAGACCTTCATTCACATTCTGCTGCCGCAGACGATCGTGCGCATCCTGCCGATCTACAAGGGCGAATTCATTTCACTGGTGAAGATGACCTCGGTGGTTGGATACATCGCCGTGCATGATCTGACAAAGGCCGGCGACATCATTCGCAGCCGCACTTTCGATGCATTCTTTCCGCTCGTCATGGTCGCCGTTCTCTACTTCTTGATCGCCGCCCTGTTCATCCAGGGACTCGAATACCTGGAACGCCGAACAGACCCGGTTGCCCGTCGTCGGCAGGGAGAAAAAGCATGATCAAGGTTGAGCACCTCGCGAAGCGATACGGCGACCTGACGGTACTGAAGGACATCACGACCGAGATCCACAAGGGAGAGGTCGTGGCCATCATCGGGCCGTCCGGGACGGGGAAAAGCACCTTCCTGCGTTGCCTGAACCTGCTTGATCAGCCAAGCGCCGGCGCCATTGTCATCGACGGTCAGGACATCCTGAATCCCAAAACGGATGTACCGAAGATCCGTCAGAAGATGAACATGGTGTTCCAGTCCTTCAATCTCTTCTCGCATCTGACCGTACTCGAAAACCTGACTCTGGCACCCATGCGCCTACGCGGCGTTGCTCCGGAGGCGGCCAAGACCCGCGCCATGGAGTTGTTGCGGCTCGTGGGCCTGGGTGAAAAGGCGACCCGCTTCCCTCACGAGCTGTCGGGCGGGCAAAAGCAGCGTGTTGCCATTGCCCGCTGTCTGGCAATGGACCCTGAAGTCATTCTGTTCGACGAACCGACCTCTGCGCTTGATCCGACCATGGTCAGCGAGGTGCTGAGCGTCATCCGCAGGCTCGCCAAAGACGGCCTGACGATGATCATCGTCACCCACGAAATGGACTTTGCCCGCGATGTGGCCAGCCGAATTTTCTATATGGACCAAGGCCTCATCTACGAGGAGGGTCCGCCGAGCCAGATCTTCGAGAACCCGCAAAAGGAACGGACCCGGGCATTCATCAATCGGGTGAAAACGAGCCGGTATGCGATCTCCTCACCTGATTTCGACATTTACGCCATGAACGGCCAGATTTCGACTTTCTGTGAGAAACATGCCATCCCGTCCAAGACTTGCGGCAATCTGCTGTTGGTCTCCGAGGAAGTCCTTCAGTTGTACCGGCCGCAATTGGCGACCCGCAAGCTGGAAGTCATCGTCGGCTATTCGGAAAAGACCGGCCAGATAGAACTGTCCTTTGAAGCGGACGGAGCCACCGGGAATGTTCTTGAGAATGGCCAGGAAGAGGATGATCTGGCGATCACCATCATTCGTGGGTATACCGAAGCCGCCGACTTCCGCCAGGAAGAAGGTAAAGACCGCCTGCGGCTGTTGGTTCGGAAAACCTGACCGCCGCCAGCGCCATTGATAAAGGGATGGTGGCTAGGGGGGGAATCGAACCCCCGACCCCGGGGTTATGAATCCCGTGCTCTAACCGGCTGAGCTACCTAGCCACGCGAGGCGCCGCAGCGCCCGTGAGAGGGGCCGAATTGTGTGGATGCGGGGCCTTTCCGTCAAGCGCAAAGGCCCGAATTCCGTCTCAGAACTTGAACAACCAGGCCAGCTGGGAGTTGATCGAGTTGTTGGCGTCCCCAATCACCACGAGCTTTTGCGGGGAAACAACATACATGACAAGCCCGGTCCCGCCGAGGATGTTTCGGCTGACCGCGCCGATCATCCGGCCTGTGGCGGGGTCCAACGCAAAGGAGCCTGTCAGGTTGCCGCCGATGGAACCGCCCGCCAGACTGAGCTGCGGCATGGTCGTGATCGGGGAACTGGCCGGAGCGTACACGGTCCCGCCGACGTAATAGGCGGACGGGAAAGTGGTGAAGGGCACGCCCACCTGGGGCTCGATGAAGCCAAAGTTGTTGGCAAGGCTCACGGGCTCAAGTACCACGGCACCCCCGGCGCCGTCGGCATACAGCACGAAATTGCGCGCGCTTGAACCCGTCCCCAGGGTCAAAGTGCCACGACCACTGCCGGTCACCGTATAAGCCTGTGCGGTATAGGCAGTATTCACAACCGGTGTGGTGCGATCCGTCACGTCCAGATTGACGTTGACAGTACCGGCGGCTGGCACCGCACCCGAAAGGCGCCCCACGGCCACCGTCGAGGCTGCAGTGACGGGTTTGGTTGCGGAGGGCGACGATCCGATGAGACTGAGCACCGCCGGACCCGACAACGCCGTCGCAGTGAGATTCGGGGCACCGGTTTGCCGGCGGATCTCGCCGATGATGCGAACCGCGGTGCCCGACGTGGACGAGGAGAGGAAAAACGCGTGGCCGGCATCAACCACGTAGTAGGCGATGGGCAGCGACTGACTGCCATACACGAGCGTGCCCGTGCCACGCCCGTTGGCATCGGCATCGGACAGGCTGCCCGTGAGCACGGCTGCGGTGACCGGAGTCGCCGCGTCGTCGTCTGCAAGGCCCGAAGAGAACACGCCGGTCGATGAGAGGGAGTAGCGCCCGGCCAGTGCGTAGCGTCGACCCTTGCCGTCGTCACCCGCACCCGTGAAGACGTAGTCGCCTGCACGCGCCGTGAGAGGGAACGCAGCGGTGGTCTGGGCGAGTAACTGACCGGCACCCGCGAAATTGGTACCGTCGTTCTCCTGGATGTGGCCGTTCAACAGATTGCTCTGCATGACGAAGTCAAAGTTTTCGCCACCACTCCAGTAGATCACGCCACGGTTCTGGGTATACGTCTTGCAGACGCCATTGGTCGGCACTGCCGCCTGACGGCCGCCGCTGGAATCAAGCTCGTCCAGGATTCCGGTGACTACGCCGCTCGCGTCAACGGAGAAAGACCCGGCGCGCACCGCCACAAGGTTGTTGCGGTAGCCACTGATGGAATACGCATAGCGGCCAAGCAGCAAGCAGGCTGTTTTGGGATTGACCACGATCGTCATGGTCGTCGTGGCCGTTGCCTTGTTGGCATCGGTCACCGTGAGCGTGAACGTCGACGTCCCGGTTGCCGTTGGCGTACCCGTGATGGCGGTGTTTGCTGTGGTGCTGCCATTGAGCTTGAGACCCGCCGGCAAGCTGCCGCTCGTCACCGCCCATGTATATGGCCCGAGTCCACCGGCGACAGTCACGTACGTCGAATAGGCGACACCCTCGTTGGCCGGGAAGACCACCGGCTGCACGATGGTCGGTGCACCATTGATCGTCACGGTTGCTGACGACAGCTTGGTCGTATCGGCGATCGACGTCGCCGTCACGGTCGCGAAGGTGGACCCCAAGATGCCGGTCGGCGCCTGAATGACCACCTTGGTGGTATCACTGCTGGCGATGGTGGCATCACCGACGATCGACCAGGTCACGCCCTTGTTCGACGAGTCGTTGGTCACCGTCGCATCGATCTCAAGGGTCGTACCCTGCTGGATCGTCGTGACGCCGGTCTTGGAGACCAGCGTGACGCCGATGCCGACCCCTACGCCGCCGGTACCTGTACCGGTGCCAGTTCCCGGGGAGGTGCTGCTCTTGCTGCCGCCGCCGCAAGCCGCAAGGGTCAGGGCGAGGCATACCGCCGCAAGGCGGATCAGACCAGATAATTTCACCGACGTTCCTCGCTTCGGTCGTAACGGACCGGGTGCAATGCTGAGCATACCGCCCCCGCCATCAGACGTTGAACCTAAAATGCATCACATCGCCCTCGCGGACGATGTATTCCTTACCCTCAAGCCGCATTTTGCCGGCTTCCCGGGCCCCCGCCTCGCCCTTGCCCGCGATGTAGTCATCGTAGGCGATGACTTCGGCCCGGATGAATCCGCGCTCGAAGTCTGTATGGATGACTCCTGCCGCCTGGGGAGCAGTGCAGCCCCTGCGGATGGTCCACGCCCGTGCCTCCTTGGGCCCGACCGTAAAGTAGGTCTGTAGGCCAAGAAGCGCATACCCCGCGCGGATCACCCGGTTGAGACCCGGCTCGGCCAGTCCAAGTTCCGTCAGAAAATCCTTCCGGTCCGCATCCTCAAGTTGGGCAATTTCGGCCTCGATGGCCGCACAGACCGCCACGACCTGGGCGGATTCCCGGTGCGCCAGTTCCTCGACCGCCGCCAAGAGCGGGTTGTCCACAAATCCGCTCTCGCTCACATTGGCCACGTAGAGCACGGGCTTCATGGTCATGAGCTGGAGTTCCCGGCAGATCAGCCGCTCCTGCTCATCCAGTCCAAGTGCTCGGGCCGGCGTGCCGGCATTCAGACCCTCGCGCACACGCTTGAAAAGGTCACGCGCGCGGATCGCGTCCTTGTCCTGTGCCTTGGCGGCTTTTTCGGCACGCTGGATGCCCTTCTCCACGGTCTCGAGATCGGCCAGCGCAAGCTCAGTATTGATCGTCTCGATGTCAGCCAGCGGACTGACTTTCCCGGCCACGTGAATCACGTCGCCATTCTCGAAACACCGCACGACATGGGCGATCGCATCGACCTCGCGGATGTGCGCGAGGAATTTGTTGCCGAGGCCCTCGCCGGCCGCAGCACCCTTCACAATGCCCGCGATGTCCACGAACTCGACGGTGGTGGGCAAGATCCGCTCAGACTTGGCGATGGCTGCGAGCGCATCAAGCCGCACATCGGGAACCGGCACGACACCGACGTTCGGGTCGATCGTGCAGAACGGATAGTTCTCTGCCGGAATCTGGGCACGCGTCAGCGCGTTGAAAAGGGTCGACTTGCCAACGTTCGGCAGTCCGACAATGCCACACTTGATCGCCACGCTTCCCCCTAGCCTTCCGCCACTCGGCGGTGCAGGCCGTTCATGACCTTCTCGGCGCCCTCAAGGAGCACCCTCTCGATCGCCTCGGCCGCCACGCCGGCGGCATCGTCAAGCAGCCGCTGTTCGGAGGCAGGC
This sequence comes from uncultured bacterium, assembly GCA_963978075.1. Lineage (GTDB taxonomy): Bacteria > Pseudomonadota > Gammaproteobacteria > Steroidobacterales > Steroidobacteraceae > CAIKZZ01. The sequence goes on from CAXBRZ010000052.1 coordinate 6,302, forward strand.
GCCCGCCGCAGAACGAAATCAACCACCTCGTCACGACTGCCGGGATGGCCTATGCCCATCCGCATCCGCCAGAACGACTCGCCGACGTGGGCGATGATGTCCTTCAGGCCATTGTGGCCGCCGGCGCCACCACCCTGCTTGAGCCGCAATGTGCCGCAGGGCAGATCCAGTTCGTCATGCGCCACCAGGATCTGTTCGACGGGTATCCGCACGTATTCGGCCACGGCGCGAACGGAGATGCCGCTACGGTTCATGTACGTGGTGGGCTTGAGCAACCATACTTCCTGGCCCGCGAGCTGGACCCGGCCGACTTCACCCTGATACCGAGCGTGCGGCCGGAGGGTTCCCCCGGCACGGCGTGCAAGCGCATCCACACACCAGAACCCGGCGTTGTGCCGAGTCTCCGCGTGCTCAGGGCCGGGATTGCCGAGCCCTACGATGAGCTTGATGGACGTTACCGCCATGGCAGGCCAACCCGGATCGGAGGCCTGCCCGCGATCCGTGGATCACGGACAAGCCGTCCGGGTGCCGATGCGAATTACTTCTTCGCAGCCGGCTTCTTGGCATCCGCCTTGGCGTCCGCCTTGGGATCCGCCTTCTTGGGGTCCTCGGCTTCAGCAGCAGGCGCCGCTTCTTCCGCCCGCTGCGCGTGCACCGCGACCACGACCGGGTTGCGGCCGGTGAGCGAGTCCACCGCCACCACCCCCTCGGGGAAGGCGATGTCGGACAGATGCAGCGACTGGTTGACGTGCAGCGCGGAGGTATCAACGGTGAGGAACTCGGGCAGATCCTTCGGCAGACACTCAACCACAACCTCGTTCTTGAGGTGCGACATCATGCCGCCTTCGGTCTTGACGCCGGGCGAAGCTGCTTCGCCGGTGAAATGCAGCGGTACCGGCAAACGGATCTTCTCGTCCTCAAAGACGCGCTGGAAGTCGACGTGGACGATCTGGTTCTTCCACGGATGACGCTGCACGTCACGCAGAATGGCCTGCTGGGTCACTTCGCCAACCTTCAGCGTAATGATGGTCGAGTAGAAACGCTCGTTGTCGAGCGCCAACGACACCTTGTTGTGGTCCAACGCCAGCGAACGCGGCTCGCGCGCGCCGCCGTACAGGATCGCCGGAACACGTCCCGCGTGACGCAGGCGGCGGCTCGCACCCTTCCCCTGGTCTTCGCGGAATTCCGCGATCAGTTCAAATGAAGTCTTCATCATCTTCTCCTTGCAGAAACTCCCTCACGGCCCGCGACCAAGTCCGTGAGGGATCCAAATGCACTGCGACACCATGTCGCAGCGCGAATTCTCGTCAATCGATATACAGCGAGCTGACAGACTCCTCGTCGCGGATGCGACGCATCGTCTCTGCCAGCAAACCCGCGACCGACACTTGCCGGATCTTGCGGCAGGCAGCCGCTGCAGGGCTGAGGGGTATCGTGTCGGTGACGACCAACTCGTCGAGAACGGACTTGGAAATCCGCTCCACCGCGGCACCGGACAGCACGGGATGGGTAATGTATGCGACTACGTGCTCACCGCCACGATCTTTCAACGCCTTGGCGGCCTGACACAGCGTTCCGGCTGTATCGACCATATCGTCCACCAAGATGCAGGTCTTGCCGCGGACGTCGCCGATGATGTTCATGACCTCGGACTCGTTGGCACGAGGCCGGCGCTTGTCGATGATCGCCATGTCGACGTCATTCAGCCGCTTTGCCAGCGCGCGGGCACGCACGACACCGCCCACGTCCGGAGAGACGACGATCGTATCGCTGAAAGGCTGCTTCCAGACGTCGCCGAGCAGCACCGGCGAGGCATACACGTTGTCGACCGGGATATCAAAAAAGCCCTGAATCTGGTCGGCATGAAGATCGACCGTCAGGACCCGATCCACACCCACCGTCGTCAGCAGGTTGGCGGCCACCTTCGCGGTGATGGCAACGCGCGTGGCACGCGGACGGCGATCCTGCCGCGCGTAGCCGAAATAAGGAACCACCGCCGTGATCCGTGCAGCGCTGGCACGACGCAAGGCATCGACCATCACCAGGAGTTCCATCAGGTTGTCATTCGCCGGGGGACAGGTCGACTGCACGATGAATACGTCGCGACCGCGGACGTTCTCAAGTATCTCGACCGTCACCTCGCCATCACTGAAGCGTCCGACATGGGCTCGACCCAAGGGAACCTTCAGTTCCTTCGCAATATCCTGAGACAACACGGGGTTGGCATTCCCGGTGAACACTGCCATCTGTGAGTCGGACACGCTTTGAGTCTCCACAAACGCCTAGAACACCGCCGAACTGGCTGGGGCGGAAGGATTCGAACCTTCGTATGGCGGAATCAAAATCCGCTGCCTTACCACTTGGCGACGCCCCAACGGACCTTAACTCCAGCCTACGCCTCGACCGGTCCCGCTATGCGCCGGAACTCCCGTCGAGACGGTCGAGCAGTGGCGAGCGGGACAAACCACGTGCCACGTAACCCTGCCATCCCGTCGGCAGACCGAGCAGTGCGGCAGTTGCCTGTTCACGCCGTTCGAAGGCCGCGAACACGCACGCACCAGAACCTGTCATCCGAGCGACGCCGCGACCCCCTAGCCAGCCGAGCGCCTCGCGCACCGCCGGATATCGCGCTACCACGACGGCCTCAAGGTCATTGCGGCCCATCGGGAAGGCGCCGGAGGCACCCGGCAACGGAAAGCCGGGAATTGTGATTGACGGGGAATTTCTTGTCAATTCAGGCGCCTGGAAAACTTCCCCGGTTGATACGGCAACGCCGGGATAGACGATGGCGTACCACCGGTCTGGTAACTCGACAGGCTGCAATTCGTCACCGATACCCCGTGCGATTGCACTGTGCCCCCGCACAAAAACCGGTACGTCCGCGCCCAAGCGAGCCCCCAGCGCCGCGAGCTCCGCAGTCGCAATCCCGAGTCCCCACAGGGCATTCAGGGCGACCAGCGTTGTTGCGGCATCGGAACTTCCGCCCCCAAGCCCGGCACCCATCGGGAGCCGCTTGTGCACCCGCAGCCGGGCCCCGAGCCCCACCTGCCCCGAATAGGCTGCAAGAAGGCGGGCGGCCCGAAGCACCAAGTCTTCTTCAATGGCAACGCCCGGAGTAGATTTTTCAAGGACAATCGAACCTTTTTCGACGCTAATGACTTCAATTTCGTCGCATAAGTCGATTAATTGAAATAGCGTCTCCAGATCGTGATAGCCATCGGGACGACGGCCGGTGACGTGCAGAAACAGGTTGAGTTTGGCCGGCGCCGGCCACCGGGCGACCGGATGGTTCATGGTTCGGCCGACCATTGGTCAATCACCACCCGAATGCGGACGTCCCCCCGCGTGAGGGTGACGCGGCTCGGGAGCGCCGCAGGCGCCCGCTCGACGATCACGGGACCCTCGGGCTGTATGCGCCAACCCGCCTGGGCGAACGACCCGACCCCGGCAGAAACCGTACCCGCATTGGCAACCGGGGCCGCCTGCGTGACCGCGACAGGATCCGGCACCCCTCTCAGCCAGAAAGCAAGCGCCCCCAAAGGCAGACCGAAACCCACCCGCTCGGCCAACGCCGACTCGGCCCCCTCGAAGGGGGCATGAAATTCAAGCGCCGGCTGGCCACCCGCCTCCAGGCGAATACGCTCGGCACTCGCCAAGACACGGGAATGGCCGGCGCCGAAGGGCCCTTCCACCACCAGTTCCGTTTCGCCAACGGCCTGCCGCCAATTGAAATGGGCATTGAATCCGTCATTCGCCGTTTTGACCGCGAGACGTCCACGAGCCTGCCACACGGTCCATTGCTGCAACCGGGCGACCTCAGCCTCTGTCGCCACGGTCATGGCGGGTGTGGTTCGCAACGCCGGGGCGCTGCAACCCGCCAGCACGAGGCACGTGGCCGAGACCTTTGCGTAGTGCGACAACTTCACGGCCCGGCCTTCTGGTGATCATTGCGCCAGCGCAACAGACCCACGTCCTGCGGGTGGCGCGTCAGCGCGGCGTCGATCAACTGTTGCGCTTCTTCGGGCAAACCAGCAGCGGCGAGCACATGGGCGCGATGCACGGCAATCTCAGCATCCGGCTGGAGGCGATAGGCCCGGTCCAGCAACTCTCGCGCCGGCGCATACCGGCCCTGGCGATAGCGAAGCCAGCCAAGGCTGTCGAGATACGCCGCGTTGTCCGGCGCCTCAGCGCAAGCGGCCAAGAGCAGTTTCTGCGCACGCGGCAAGTCCAGATTCGCATCCGCCAGCGTGTACCCCAGCGCATTCTGGGCGGCCGGATCATCCGGCCGCCGTTTCAGCAGGCCTTCCAACAGCGCAACCGCATCACGCGACCGACCCGCTCTGGCGAAGACCTCGGCCTGTGCACGGACCAGTTCCTCTGCGTCGGGGAACGCCTTCATCACACGGGCTCCCAACGCCAAGGCAGCTTCGGTCTGCCCCATCTCGGCGAGCGTCAGCATCCGCATCGAACTCAGGTCCCGGCGAAGGTCCGGATTGGCATACACAAACTCATCCAGCACTCGCTCAGCAATATCCGTCCCGTCGGTGGCAACGTGCAAACGGTACGCCCGCAATTGAGCCTCCACCGCATGCCGCCCGGTCGTTATGGCTGAAAACAGCGCGGCAGCGCGCTCGTTGTCTCCACTGCGCTCTGCCAATGTCGCAAGACCAAACTGTGCGCCAGCACGGTCACCGGCCTTGCCCAGGTCAGTGTAATGCCGTGCTGCCGCGTCATTGCGCCGCGTCTCGAGTTCACGGCCGGCCAAGGCCTCCAGCGCTGCAGCCCGCTGTTCCGGACGCTGAACAAGTTCCTGCAGCACTGACTCCGCCTCGGCATCCCGACCACAGAGCACCATCAGCCATGCCTCGGTCAGGCGGTCCAGATCGCGCACGTCGGTCCCGAGTGGAGCTGCCAGCGCGAGGCCCTGGTCACATTCTCCGGCGCGGACGCGTGCGCGCGCCTCCAGACTCCGGCCCTGCCGGCGACGGCCCAGCTCCCGGGCACGCTGCGCGTCCCCGATGGCGCGGCGCGCATCCCCGGCCAAAAGGGACAGTTGTCCTGCCTGCAAGTACGCTTCGCTGACATCCGGGTGTCGGTTCAGGAGGCGCCGCATGACTGCCGCGACGCCCGAACGATTGCTCAATTCGCCAAGGCTTCGGCCAAGCGACTCGAAGGCCTCTCCAGCCGAGGGATAGGCGTGGCCGATCAACCATTCGAGGTGGGTCTCGGCCAGAGCGCGATGGTCAAGTTCAAGCGCCGCCACCGCACGGAGCCGGTGGGCGATCTCGTTTCCGGGCTCGTGCGTCAGCCAGTCATCGCAGATACGCGCAAGCACGCTGTACTGCGACCAGTCATAAGCGAGCCGCGCGGCGGCCTCGTAAGCGCCGGTTTCCGGTGACGACCGGGCCTCGCCCCAGCGCAGCGTGGCAGCAGTTCCATACTCACCCCTCTCAAGCGCCGTTTCCCACAGGGAACCGTCCGCTCTGACCGCCGAC
>CAXBRZ010000053.1:0-11436 GCA_963978075.1 uncultured bacterium
GTCGTTCGGCGGGGGCTCGATCGACCATGTAAAATACCACAAGCCAACCCCAACCCCGGCGAGCGACATGACTGACCAGCGACCCCCCGTGACCTACCGCGATGCCGGCGTGGACATCGATGCCGGCGACGAGCTCGTAGAGCGGATCAAGCCCCACGTCAAGCGGACCCTTCGCCCGGAAGTCATGGGCGGCCTCGGCGGCTTCGGCGCTCTGGTCCGCGTCCCGTTGGAGCGCTACCGCAAGCCGGTGCTTGTCTCGGGTACCGACGGGGTGGGTACGAAACTCAGGCTCGCCATTGACACCCACCGTCACGACACGATCGGCATCGACCTTGTCGCCATGTGCGTGAACGACGTGGTCGTGCAGGGCGCCGAGCCTCTCTTTTTCCTCGACTACTATGCGACAGGGAAACTGGACGTGGCTGTCGGTGAACGGGTGGTCGCCGGTATTGCCGAAGGATGTGCGCAAGCAGGCTGTGCGCTCGTTGGCGGTGAAACCGCCGAAATGCCAGGCATGTATGCCGGCGACGACTATGACCTGGCCGGCTTCTGCGTCGGCATCGTTGACGAGGACAAGATCCTTGACGGCAGTGCCACCCGTGCCGGGGATATCGTGATTGGTCTGGCCTCTTCTGGTCCACACTCCAATGGTTACTCCCTGATCCGTCGTCTTGTTGCAATCGCAGGTGCGAATGCCTCGACCGAGGTTGACGGACGGCCTCTGTATGACCAACTGCTTGCCCCGACGCGGATCTACGTCAAATCGCTCCTTAAACTGCTCGCTGAGGTGCCGGTGCACGGTCTTGCGCACATCACGGGCGGTGGCCTGCTCGACAACATTCCGCGCGTCGTCCCGGACGGACTAGAGGTGGTGCTAGAGCGTCACGCCTGGAACCGCCCGGCCGTGTTTGAGTGGCTGAAGAGCACATCGGGCATTGACGAGACGGAAATGCACCGGACATTCAATTGCGGGATCGGAATGACGGTTTGCGTACCGCAGGGTAGCGTTGACGCGGCGCTTGCAAGTCTTCGCGCCAGCGGGGAGACCGCCGCCGTCATCGGGGCAGTCCGGCCAGGCTCCGGCGGCGTCATCCTTGACTGAGGCAACCCGCAAGACCCGGGTCGTGGTTCTGCTCTCCGGAAGCGGGAGCAACTTTGCGGCTATAGCCGCCGCGGCCAGCAACGGGACACTGCCCGTCGAGATCGTCGCAGCAGTCTCCGACCGGCCAGCGGCGTTTGGCCTTGAGCGCGCACGCACACTGGGGATAACGGCGATCGCCGTGTCTCCAAGGGACTATCCCGACCGCGCCTCACATGACCTCGCGCTGCTCGATGCGATCGACAAGCTGGCGCCCGACCTTGTCGTCTGTGCCGGCTATATGCGGATTTTCAGCCCCGCATTCGTCCGCCACTACTCAGGGCGCCTGCTCAACATCCATCCCTCCCTTCTGCCCGCCTACAAAGGTCTGGATACACACCGACGGGCACTCGAGGACGGGGCCACTGTGCATGGTTGCTCAGTGCATTACGTCACTGAGGAACTTGATGGCGGCCCAGTGGTCGGACAGGCGTCCGTCCCGGTCCTTCCTCAGGACACGGCAGAGTCACTGGCAGAGCGTGTGCATCATGCGGAGCACCGGCTATATCCGGAGGTGGTCGGTTGGTACGCCTCGGGCCGCTTGAGAATGGATGGTCAGGTAGTGTTTCTGGATGGCGCGCCAATATCCCACCCCGTGCACCGGAGCTACGCCGATGCCACTGAATAAATTGCTGCGAACGTCTTTTTTGCGCACATTTCTGGCGCTCGCCTGCATGGCCTCAATCGGGGTGTGTGCCGACGAACTGCGCCCGCATGAAATCACCTATCACACGACGTTCCGTGGCTTCAGCGCCGGCGATCTCCGACTGACCCTGACACGCGATGCGGGCAGCGACAGTTGGATGTATGAAACGAAGGCGTTTCCAAGTTTTCTGGCAAGCCTGATTGTCAGCCCGGAATCTCTGGAACGAAGCTGGTTCAAGATCACGCCGGAGGGCGTGCAGCCCAAGCGCTACGCGCTCACCGACGGTGGACACGATCCCGAGCACCAGACCGAACTGACGTACGACTGGGCACGCAACCGTCTCACCGGCAAAGTGGGAGGAAAGCCCTACGACTCGGCACTGGAGAGCGGACAGCAGGATGTGAACACGATCCGACTTGCGCCAGTCGTTGATTTGCTGGAAGGGCGGGAACCCGGTGACTACGCTCTGCTCGATGGTCGAGAGGTGAAGCATTACACCTACCCCAGGAAAGGGGCGACGAAATTGCAGACGGAAATCGGGGATTTGGACACCGTGATCTACGAGAGCCAGCGCCGCAACTATGACGGCACCGGCCGTACCTGGCGCTATTGGTTTGCGCCCTCGCTAGGATTCCTGCCGGTGAGGATCGAACAGCGGGAAGACGGACGTGCGCGCCTGACTTTTACGGTTCGATCGATCAAATGGACCGGCGCTGCCCGACCGCCCGTCAACTAGCCCGCCGCGGTCCCGAAGACGCAGGTCGTCAGGTCTTGGGCAACGTAACCCCAGTCTGGCCCTGATACTTTCCGCCCCTGTCCTTGTAGGACGTCTCACATACTTCGTCCGATTCGAAAAACAGCATCTGCGCCACGCCTTCGTTGGCGTAGATCTTTGCGGGCAATGGCGTGGTATTGGAAAACTCGAGTGTCACATGCCCTTCCCACTCAGGTTCGAGTGGCGTGACATTCACGATGATTCCGCAGCGGGCATAGGTGCTCTTGCCAAGACAAACCACGAGGGTGCTGCGCGGAATCCGGAAGTACTCCACGGTTCGAGCAAGAGCAAAGGAATTGGGTGGGATGATGCAGACATCGGACTGCACGTCCACAAAACTCTGCGGGTCGAATGCCTTTGGATCGACGATCGTGGAATTGATATTGGTAAAAATCTTGAACTCGTTCGCGCAGCGAACGTCGTACCCGTAACTCGAGGTCCCGTAAGACACGATACGCTTGCCGTCGACGTGCCGAACCTGACCCGGCTCAAATGGCTCGATCATGCCGGCTGCAGCGTGGCGGCGGATCCACTTGTCGGATTTAATGCTCATAGTTCGATGTCCTGGTTTCGATCAGTGGACCGCTCAGTCGTCACTGACCGAGAGATTGGGAAATGAAACGTCCTGAGCACCGAGTCGGGCTGCCACCCGTCGGGCCATGGCGTCGTAGGCTTGGCCCAACGCACCCGCAGGTTCAGCCACCACCGTTGGGCGCCCCCCGTCGGCCTGCTCGCGGATCCTTACGTCCAGAGGCAGACTTCCGAGCAATGGAACGCCATACTGCAGCGCCATTTTTTCGCCGCCACCGGCGCCAAAGATGTGCTCGGCGTTGCCGCATTGGCTGCAGACATGGATGGCCATGTTTTCGACAATGCCGATGACCGGCACCGACACCTTGCGGAACATCAACAAGCCTTTTCGGGCGTCCAGAAGCGCAATGTCCTGTGGCGTCGTGACAATGACCGCGCCGCTTACCGGAACACGTTGCGAAAGGGTCAGTTGCGTATCACCGGTGCCAGGCGGCATGTCCACAACGAGATAGTCGAGCTCGCCCCACAGTGTGTCACCCAGCAACTGCATCAGAGCCTGCGTCACCATAGGTCCGCGCCAGACCATCGGTTGCTCGGCATCAATCAGGAAGCCGACCGACATGACCGCAACCCCGTGCGCCCGCAGAGGTTCGATATGTTTGCCGTCCGCAGTCGTTGGACGCTCGCCGTCCAGTCCCATCATCAGTGGCTGGGAGGGCCCGTAGATGTCCGCATCCAGCAGCCCGACGCGAGCGCCCTGAGCCGCTAACGCGAGGGCGAGATTGGCGGCAGTCGTCGACTTGCCCACACCGCCCTTGCCGGAGGCAACAGCAATCACGTTGAGGATGCCGGGCAGTGGCTTGACGGACCCTTGGGCCGAGGCGGCAACAATCTGCGACCTGAGGATAAGGTCCACCTCTCCACTCCAACCCGCAGCCCTCAGGGCATCGGCCACCGGAGGCAGCAGTTCCCGCTCGTACCCGCGCACCGGAAAACCAAGCGTGACAGAGAGGGTCAGCCGGTTTCCGGCCACCTGCAATTGCTCAACGCAGGCGCCCAAAGGTGTCCCCCGGGCAGGGTCGATGACGGCACGTACAGCAGCGAGCAGGGCGTTGGCATCCATGGGCAGGCGCAGGGGGCGGAATTAGGTCACGCATTCTAGCGAACGCGCCCACCCCGCGGGGGGCCTTTGGCACCCCCTGTGGCATACTCGGGGAGTGAAATTCCTGACCTCCCTACGCGGCGAACGCCTCCTCGCGGACCTGAAGTCAATCCAGGATCCGGACAGCCCGGCTTTCCGGAGGGTGGTGCAGAAACTGGTCGGGATGGGCGGCCCTGCCATCCCCATGATTATCGAGGCCCTGCCCGGTGCGGACCGCCGGGAAACCCTCGCCTACGTCGAAGTCCTGGGGGCGTTGGCGGACAGTCGCAACCTCTCAACTCTGCTTGCGGAAATGGCACATCCCAATCCTCGGGTCGCGTCTGCCGTCTCGTGGGCCCTGTCGAGCTCCAGAAATTTTCCTCCCGGTCAGTTACTGGCGGCACTCAAGGACCCGGATATCCCTTCCGGCCCCCTTTTTGAAGTCATCGGTGCCCACAAGAGCCGAATCCCTCTGCGTGACCTGCTGAGCGCCGCCTACACGATCGAATCACGGGACAAGTCAGCCCTCTTCCGCCTGATCGGGGACATCGCCGACGAAGCTGCGGTGCCAGACCTTCTGGCCCGCCTTGAAGGCAAAGATCCGGCAGTCCGGATCCACCTTATGGAGATCCTGTCGCGGTTTGATCGGTCCGATGTCGCCGACGCCTTGTTGGGACAGCTGCGCAATACACCCAAGCTCGTCAGGCTGACAGCCCTCAGCACGCTGCTCAAGATGACCGTCATCCCGGATGTGCGTGCCATCGCGCCTCTCATCGCCGATCCAGACATGGAGGTCGCCAACCGCGCCATCGAACTGCTGATTCGTGCTCGCCACCCTCAGACGATACCGCTGCTGTTGCCGGCACTGAAGGACGAGTCGGAATATGCACGTCGGGCAGCAGTGGAGGTTCTCAACGAACTGTGCGACGCGGCCTCCATCAAATACCTGTTGGCGGCGATCAAGGACAGCGACTGGTGGGTCCGAAGCCGGGCCGCCGACGCCCTCGGCAAAATCGGCGGCCCTCGGGTGGTGGATGCCGTCATCGAACTCGTCAAGGACCGGGATGAGGAAATCCGCCGTACGGCGATCGAAATCCTGAACCTCACGCAGGACGATCGGGCGGTTGAATATCTGCTTGGCGCCACCAGGGACAAGGACTGGTGGGTCAGCGAACGGGCCGTGGACGCGCTCGCCACGATCGGAAATCGGAAGGCCATTCCGCGACTACTGGAAATGCTCTCCGCTGAAGCTCACTCCATACCCAGCGTCCTGCGGGCTTTGGCGCGGCTCGCCGATGCATCGACGGTGCAGAGCCTGCTGCCTCTGCTGCAAAGACCGGAAAGCGAGATCCGCATCGAGACAATGCAAGCGCTCAGCATGCTCACCGATAGTGGAGCGCTAGACACCGTACGCGTGAAAATCCGTTCGGTCGGACAGATGACGACGGACCAGACAGTCGCGAGCGCCGCAGCACGAGCACTGCAAACGCTCGAAGACCGTCATCCTGGCGCCGCCGAGCGCACCCCCGATGGGTCGAGCACACTGACGCCGCTGTCCCGTACGATGCTGGACAAGATCGAACAAAACGAACTGGCAGCGCAGGCTGACAGCCTGAATCAAAGCCTCGACATCGCCACATTGAGCCCAGGCGATATCCTGGATGGCCGATACAAGTTCATCACGCGTATCGGCAAAGGCGCTTTCGGAACAGTTCTGCTCATGGAAGACGTCATCGTAGGCGAGCGCTTGGTACTGAAGTTTCTCAATGCCTCTTTCGCCAACGACAGCGACATGTTGCGCAGGTTTACTCGCGAATTGCGTATCAGCAGGATGATCACTCACCGCAACGTGATCCGGATTTATGATTTCATTGAGATTCGCGGAAACTACGCCATTTCGATGGAATACTTTCCCAGCCACACGCTCGGGGCGGAAATAAGTGCCGACAATCCCCTGCCACCCAGTCAGGCGATCCGTTACGGACTCGATATCTGCCGCGGGATGTCCGTGGCACACCAGATGAATGTCGTGCACCGCGACCTCAAGCCCGCGAACATCCTTATCAATGACGAGAAACTGCTCAAAATCGTGGATTTCGGCGTCGCGGCTGCGCAACGCGAAGGGGACGCCCAGCTCACGAAGACGGGCTATGTCATTGGCTCACCGAAATACATGGCGCCCGAGCAGATCCTCGGCAAGCCCATCGATCCGCGTGCCGACATTTATTCAACGGGTGTCATTCTTTATGAAATGCTCGCCGGTGTCGCCCCCTATACACAGGGAGATCACATGGCAATCATGTATCAACATGTGCAGGGAAAGGCCAAACCCCTGGAAGAGGTCAACGCCGCGCTACCCAAGGTTCTGACCACAGTTGTCGCGCGAGCCATGGCCGTCGACAAACTCCGTCGCTACCAGTCCATGGAGGAACTCAGCCTGGACCTCGAGAAGTGTTTGTAAATCCCGGGAGGAGCCATGGCACGCATTGATGCTTTCCTCAAGTTGGGCAACGCACAGGGATGCTCCGATGTACATCTCGCGGTCGGCGTTCCCCCAATGTTGCGCATGCACGGTGACCTTGTTCCCATCCGGTTCCGAGAACTCGGCGCCGCCGAGCTCGAAGGTTACATCGACGAAATTCTGACCAAGAAACTATCCGAGCAACTGCGCACGGGACACGATCTGGATTTCGCCCATGTTGCAGAGGACGGTGGCCGGTTTCGTGTGAATGTTTTCCGCAAGGAAACAGGTATTGGCGCTGTATTCCGCTCGATCCCGTCGAGCGTCCCGTCGCTTGAAACCCTCGACCTCCCCCCCGTCATTTCCAAGCTTCTCGACCATCATCAGGGGATGATTCTCGTGACCGGCTCGACCGGTCAGGGGAAATCGACCACCCTTGCTGCGATGATCGACGCGCTCAATCGTACTCGCAAGCTCAATATCATCAGTCTTGAAGATCCCATCGAATTCGTCCACACCAGCAAAGAATCACAAATCATTCAGCGCGAATATGGAACCCATGTTCCTTCATTTGCAGAGGGAATCAGGGCCGCGATGCGCGAGGATCCCGACGTCATCTTGGTGGGCGAAATGCGCGACGCCGACACGATCAGGATGGCCATGACAGCGGCCGAGACAGGTCATCTGGTTCTTGGCACATTGCATACGACCAGTGCAGTCAAGACCATCGATCGAATCATTGATGCTTTACCGGCGGAAGAGCGTGAACAGACCAAAAGCTTCTTGGCCCAAAGTCTCATCGCAGTCATCACCCAGGTATTGGTGAAACGAAATGACAGCCGCAATCGCAAGGGCGTGTGCGAAATCATGGTCATGAACCGGGCGATCGGCAAGCTGATTCAGACGGAACAGACCCATCAACTGGCGTCGCAATTGCAGACGGGCAAGGAGATGGGAATGCAGACGCTAGATCAGGCTTTGATGGCCGGCGTTGTTGCGAAGGAACTGGATCCGGACGCCGCCTATCTGAATGCATTGGACCGAAGGCCGTTCCAGCGCTTCGTCAATGATTCGAGCATTCTGCCCCGAATCGAGCTGCCCGGAGCCTGATGTCATGGCGCGCATTGATGAATTGCTCTCAGAGGTAATCGCGCGCAAGGGATCGGATCTCCATCTCATTGCCGGCGATCCGCCGCGGGTCAGGCAGTATGGGGAATTGCATGCGCTCAGACCGGACGCATTGCGCGCAGACGATGTTCGCGAATTGCTTGCGGAAATCATGCCTCCGAAGGCGGTGACAAGACTCGACGAGCACGATGGCGCGGATTTCGCGTATCACGTACCAGAGATGGCGCGATTCCGTGTCAATGTCATGAGACATCTCCATGGCCTCGGCGCAGTGATGCGTGTCATCCCATCGGTCGCCCTTACGCTCGATCAACTTGGAATGCCGGATCCTGTGCGCAATCTTTGCAGCACGCAAAGCGGTCTAATCCTGGTGACCGGGAAGACAGGCTCGGGCAAGTCGACAACATTGGCGGCGATGATCGATGACATCAATACTCGGACTCGCGGTCACATCCTGACGATAGAGGACCCTATCGAATTCGTTCACCGACGGAAAAACTGTCTCATCAGCCAGCGTGAGGTCGGAACCCACGCACCGTCCTTCGCCGCGGCCATACATTCGGCATTGCGGGAGGATCCGGATGTCGTCTTGGTCGGTGAAATGCGCGATCTGGAAACCATCAGCATCGCGGTAACCGCGGCCGAGATGGGGGTACTGGTCATGGGCACCCTGCACACCAACGGGGCTGCGGCGACGGTCGATCGCATCGTGAACGCCTTTCCGACGGACAAGCAGTCCCACGTCCGGACAATGCTGTCCACCAGCCTGCGGGGAGTCGTCTCCCAGCAGCTCATTCCGCGTAGCGGTCAACCCGGCCGCGTCGCCGCGCTGGAAATTCTCATCAATACCCCGGCAGTGGGAAACCTGATCCGTCAGGGAAAACTCGACCAACTCGAGACGACGATGCAGAGCGGTGCCGCGCACGGGATGCGCACGATGGACATGGCTATCCAGCACCTGTTGGATGCGCGTGCGATCAGCGGACGGGAGGCCTACCGTAAGGCGATCAACAAGCAGCGTTTCGAGGCCTTCCGGGACGCGGGTTAGGCGCCCCGTCCCGGCGACTGGCATAATGGCTGACCTCTTCTAGGTTCCGGCCCCTGCCATGCGTCGTATTCTCGTCACCAGCGCCCTTCCCTACGCCAACGGTCCGTTGCATTTCGGGCACATTCTGGAGGCGGTACAGACGGATATCTGGGCCCGTGCCATGCGGCTTTCGGGTCATGAGTGCCTTTATGTCTGCGCCGACGACACCCACGGAACCCCGATCATGCTCAAGGCACAATCGGAAGGCGTCACACCGGAGAAGCTCATCGCAGGTATCGAGGCTGAGCACCGCTCCACGTACCGGGACTTCCTGATAGATCACGCTTGGTTCCATTCGACCCACAGCGAAGAGAACAAGCGCTGCACCGAGAAGATATTCAAGGCCCTCGACACGGCCGGCTACATCACGCGACGCACGATTCGCCAGGCGTATGACGAGTCGGCCGGAATGTTCCTTCCCGATCGTTATGTCAAAGGGACTTGCCCGCGTTGCGACGCAGCGGATCAGTATGGCGACAGCTGCGAGGTCTGTGGCGCAACCTATGCGCCCTCCGATCTCAAGAACCCCATTTCCGTCATCAGCGGAACGGCTCCTGTCGAGCGGGATTCCGAGCATCTCTTTTTCCGCCTTGAAGCTTTCGGCCCGATGCTGAGGGACTGGACCCGTTCCGGGGCCATTCACGAAAGCGTGGCCAACAAACTCGAGGAATGGTTTTCGGCGGGTCTCAGGGACTGGGACATCTCTCGCGACGCCCCCTACTTTGGTTTCGAAATTCCCGGCCACCCCGGCAAGTACTTCTACGTCTGGCTGGACGCGCCGGTCGGCTACATGGCGGCCAGCCTGGCACTCGCCGAGCGCACAGGCGCCGATTTCAACGCATGGTGGTCGGCGGACAGTTCGGCCGAACTGCACCATTTCATCGGCAAGGACATCCTGTATTTCCACACACTGTTCTGGCCGGCAGTCCTTCAGGGTGCCGGATACCGACGCCCGACGCAGGTACATGCGCACGGATTTCTCACGGTCAACGGGCAGAAGATGTCGAAGTCACGCGGCACTTTCATAACGGGCCGCCGCTACCTCGAACGACTTCCGCCGGAGCCCCTGCGTTACTACTTTGCTGCAAAACTGGGACCCGGCATCGACGACATGGATCTGTCACTTGACGATTTCGTCAGCCGCTTCAATGCCGACGTCGTCGGCAAAGTGGTCAACATCGCCAGTCGCTGCGCCGGGTTCATTGCCCGCGGCGGCGGGCGGCTTGCGGACACCCTGCCAGACCCGCAGTTGTATGCCGACTTCTCATCCGCGGCCGGACGCATTGCCGGACTCTACGAGTCACGTGACTTCGTCGCTGCCATCCGCGAGATTGCCACTCTCGCCGACCGGGCCAATCAGTACATTGACGCCCGGAAACCCTGGAATCTTGCCAAGGATCCCGCGCAATCGGCCGAGGTACTCGCCGTCTGCACGCAGGGAATCAATCTCTTCCGGGTCTTGATGACCTATCTGGCGCCGGTCTTGCCATCCATGGCGGATCGTGCGGGCCAATTCCTCGGCCGGGCCATTGCCCGTTGGGACGACGTCGCCGAACCCCTGACCGGAACCGCACTTGCAGCCTACGAACCGCTTGCCACCCGCCTAGATCCAAAGGTAGTCGCCACCTTGATTGAAGACACCGCCGCAGTACCGCCTGCCACATCCTCTCCCGACACCAGCCCCCCGGCTGCCAAACATCCTGCTCCCGCCACGCCCGCAGGCGCAGCGGCGACGCCCTCGAGCAGGGAGGAGTCCAAGGGCGAAGTGACCATCGACGATTTCATGAAACTCGACCTGCGGGTCGGCAAGGTGCTTGAATGCAGCCTCGTCGAAGGCTCCGACAAGCTTCTCAAGCTGCAGATCGATCTCGGTCAGGGCGATGTCAGACAGATTTTTTCAGGGATTCGCGAATCCTACGCGCCGGAAAGCATGGTCGGTCGCCAGGTTGTGGTCATCGCCAACCTGAAGCCTCGCAAGATGCGGTTTGGCATTTCGCAGGGAATGGTCCTCTGCGCAAGCAACGAGGGCCCCGGAGTATTTCTTGTGTCGCCCGATGACGGCGCCGCGGCAGGCATGACTGTCACCTGAGGCGATGCCGGCGACCCTTGCACAACAGATAGATGCGCTATTGCCGCAGACGCAATGTACGCGCTGCGGCTTTTCAGGCTGCAGACCCTATGCGGACGCCATCGCTGCGCGGGAAGCCCTGACCGATCGCTGCCCGCCTGGCGGCACACCGGTTGCCGCCGCGCTGGCCGCGCTCCTTGGAGTTCCCTTCAGACCCGTCGATCCGGCAGTAGGGACTGAGCGGCCTCCTCAGGTCGCCGTCATAGACGAAGCGGTCTGCATCGGTTGCGCCAAATGCCTTCCTGCCTGCCCTGTCGATGCGATTGCCGGGGCAAGGAAGCGGCTGCATACGGTCATTGAGGCAGACTGCAGCGGCTGCGAGTTGTGCCTTCCACCCTGCCCTGTCGACTGCATCCGCATGGTGGACGTCGCCACGGAGCCTCTGGACTCTGAGCAAATAA